>JAGTSD010000088.1 GCA_018262135.1 Pseudomonadota bacterium
CGGCCTGTGCCTGACGCTGATCCATCTGATCAGCATCCCGGTCACCAACACCTCGGTCAACCCGGCGCGTAGCACCAGCCAGGCGATCTTCGTCGGCGGTTGGGCCTTGCAGCAGTTGTGGCTGTTCTGGGTCGCGCCCATCGTCGGCGCGGCGCTGGCCGGCTTCTTCCATCGCTGGATGGCGGACGACAATCCGTAAAGCCTCGAAAGTCAAAAAGGGCGCGTTCCGACGCGCCCTTTTTGTTTGGCGGAATGCTCAACAAGGGATGACCGGATTTGTACAATGCGATCCCAAGCATTTGCCCATCCAACAGACGCCATCCCTCATGACCCAACCGCCAACTTCCCCGCCCGCCGTCCTGCTGATCGGCCACGGTACCCGCCTCGGCGACGGCGTCGCCGAATTCCGCGCTCTCGCCGACCAGTTACAGCAGGCCCTGCCCGACCGGACCTGCCTGGCCGGATTTCTGGAACTGGTCGAACCCAACCTGCCTGAAGCGCTGGAACAATTGCGGCGACAGGGTTTTCGCCGCGTCACCGCCCTGCCGGCGCTGCTGCTGGCCGCCGGCCACGTCAAGAACGACATCCCCGTCATCCTCAACGCCTTTCAGGCCGACCATCCCGAGGAGCATCACGTTCGGCGCTGATCTGGGGATTCATCCGAATCTTCTGCAGGTTGCCCGCGAACGGATCGAGAGCATCGAGGCTGGATTCGGGCCGGATTACGACCGGCCGGATACCCTGCTGATGGTGATCGGCCGTGGCGGTTCCGATCCTGACGCCAATTCCAACATCAGCAAGATTACCCGGATGCTGTCGGAAGGCATGGGCTTCGGCTGGGCGGAAACCGCCTATACTGCCGTGGCCGCACCGCTGATGGCCGAGGCGCTGGAGCGGACCCACCGACTCGGCTTCCAGCGGGTCGTGGTATTCCCCTACCTCCTGTTCGCGGGCCGACTGGTCGAGCAGGTGCGGGCCACGGTCGCCGCCTACCAGGAACGCCATCCCGAAATTCAAGCTGCGGTCGCGCCCTATTTGAACGCGCATCCGCTGGTAGTCGCCACCTTTCTGGAACGATTGGCTGAAGCCGAGGCCGGCGAAGCGCGAATGAACTGCCAGTTCTGCCCGTATCGGATCCCCATCGTTGGCCGCGAAGACTGGCAGGGCGCACCGCAAACCGGCCATGATCATTAGTGGACAGAGGACAGTGGACAGAGGACAGTGGACAGTGCTAACCACTCACCACTAATCACTGTCCACTCACTGGAGTCGCCATGACCCGTTTCGACTATCTCCGCGATCCCGTTGAAATCGAACGCCAGTCGTTTGCCCAAATCCGTCAACTGACCGACTTATCCGGCTTCGACGCTGACCAGCAACAGGTGGCGATTCGGCTGGTTCATACCTCTGGCGATCCCAACATCATCCATGATCTCCGTTTCAGTCCCGGTGCGGTTGGCGCCGGACTGGCGGCATTGGAACAAAGTGCGGACATACTCTGCGACATCGAAATGGTCAGCCACGGCATCAGCAAGAGTTACCTGCACAGCGCGGTGTATTGCTTCCTGAATACCCCTGCTGTCATTGATCGCGCCCGTCTGGCCCGCGAGACCCGTACCATGGCGGCGATGGCGGAATGGCCGGCGCATCTGGCCGGGAGCATCGCTGTCATCGGCAACGCGCCGACCGCCCTGTTTCGACTGCTGGAACTGCTGGAGGAAGGGGCACCCCGCCCCGCGCTGATCATCGGCATGCCGGTCGGCTTCATCAACGCCGCCGAATCCAAGCAGGCGCTGTGGAACCTCGCGCCCACCGAGTTTCAGACGCCCTGCATCACCCTGCTGGGCCGGCGTGGCGGGAGCAGCCTGGCCGCCGCCACGCTCAACGCCCTGGCACGGATGACAAAGGGAATCCGCTTCTAATGGATTTGATGTTCAACTGGCCCGGCCCGCCGGTACAGGTCATCGGCACGGGCATGGAACCCGGTGTGCTCGGTCATGCAGCGCGGGCGGCGCTGGCCCAGGCAGAACTCATCATGGGTGCGGCGGCCCATCTGGCGGCTTTCCCGGAGCTGACTGCCGAGAAACGTCCCTACCCCAGTCCGATGAACGGCCTGTGGGACGTGCTGCGCGCTAACGCCGGGCGTAGCATTGCGCTGCTGGCCTCCGGCGATCCGCTGTTTTTCGGCATTGGAACTACCCTCCTCCAGCATCTGCTACCCGAACATCTGGTGTTCCATCCCCACGTGTCCAGCATCCAGGCCGCGTTCGCCCGCCTGGGCCGACCCTGGCACCAGGCACAATTCGTCAGCCTGCACGGCCGACCGCTGGCCAGCCTGCGCGCGGCGTTGCAGAGCAACCGGCTGTATGCTCTGCTCACCGACCGCGACCGTTCGCCGCTGGCCATCGCGCGGGTTCTGGTTGAAACCGGCTTCGGCGAATCGGACCTTTGGGTTGCCGAGGAACTGGGCTCTGCAAAAGAACGATTCCGCCATTTCCGCGCCACGGAACTGGCAGAGGTCGCTACTGAATTCTCACCGCTGAACGTCGTGATTCTGGAAACCCGGGGGCCGGGCGGCGTGCTGCCGGAATTTCCCGGCATCCCCGACCCCTGGTTCAGCACGGGCGCAGAACCGGGCAAGGGACTGCTCAGCAAGCGCGAGGTCCGGCTGACCATTCTGTCCCTGCTCGCCCCGCGCGCGGGTGAAATCGGCTGGGATGTGGGCGCGGGCTGTGGCGGCGTGGCGGTGGAATGGGCGCGCTGGAATCCTTATGGCGCCGTTTACGCGGTTGAATGCCATCCGGATCGGCTGGAGCATCTGGGCATCAACCGCGAACGCTTCGGAGTGGTCGCCAATCTTCATATTGTTGCCGGTCGTGCCCCCGAAGCATTGACCGGTTTGCCCGATCCACATGCCGTGTTTATCGGCGGCAGCAGCGGCAATCTGCGCGACCTGCTGGATATGGTCTGGACTCGACTGCGACCCGGTGCGCGGTTGGTAGCGAGCGCGGTGACCGAGGACAGTCGGGTAGAACTGCATAGCTTTGCCGGCGACCGCGCGGCGGAATGGACCGAGTTGAGCATCGCCCGGGGCGAACGGCTGGCCGGCCAGCGGGTCATGCGGCCCTCTCTGCCGGTGCTGCTGATGAAACTGGAGAAACGGGCATGAATGCTACTGGCACCCTGTACGGCGTCGGGGTCGGTCCCGGCGACCCGGAACTGCTGACCCTCAAGGCGGTGCGGATTCTGCAAAGCGTCCCGGTCGTCGCCTATCCCGCCACGCCGCAGGGCAGTGCCCAGGCCCGCGACATTGCGGCGGCATGGCTGACCGGCAAGCGGGAAATTCCCATCACCATGCCCTGCATGCTGGATCGGGGTCCCGTGAATCAGGGTTACGACGAAGCCGCCGCAGTTATCGCGGGGGAACTGGTTGCCGGGCGGGATGTGGCGATTCTGTGTGAAGGCGATCCGCTGTTCTACGGCAGTTTCAGCTATCTGTTGCAACGGCTGGGCGACCGCTTTCCCTGCGTGGTGATTCCCGGCATCAACTCGGTCAGCGCCGCCGCCGCCGCCGCCGCGATGCCGCTGATCACCGGCGAACAGCGGCTGACCGTCATCCCCGCCACCGCCGGCGACGCGGCATTACGGGAGGCCCTGCTCGGTAGCGACAGCGTGGCTATCCTCAAGCCGGGCCGCCACCGGCCGCGCCTGCTGGAACTGCTGCGGGAAACAGGTCGGGCTGGGAATACCCTGTACATCGAACAGGCCAGCCGTCCGGCGGAACGTGTCGTCAAGCGCCTCGAGGACATCCCCGCCACACCGGGGCCCTATTTCGCGCTGTTTCTGGTGGTTCGAACCGGTAATCGCCAGGATGGCGGCGGAGGAGATTAGAAGATTTTAATCATGGATGAACACACTGATAGCGAATCAGGTCGGGATTATCATTCGCGACTGCCTTTCCCAGGCAAATGATGCCCCGGTCGTGCAGGGTGAATTCCTCGCGCCGAACAAAGAACCGCGCGCCGTTTTCCAGCAGCAGATACGTCCCGTTGGTACTGTGATCCACCAGAATAAACTTGCCCTGGCGGAACTCGATATCGGCATGGCTGCGGGACACCAGTTCCCGATCTACGACCAGGCTGCTCCGCTCATCGCGTCCCATCGTGAATGCTTGCGCGGACGGCGCCAACTCCAGTTTCCTGCCACGATATTCCAGCACCAGCCGAGCAAACAGCATGCTGCGCAATTCTTCCTGGCGCCCGGTGGCCAACTGGGTCAGGCTGGCGGTGTCATGCCAGATCACCTCGCAGATTTCCATTTCCTCCTGCTTGCCCCGAACCGGTGATCGCCCGAGGCCGCGCGTCATCTGCTGGATATCCATCGGCAGATGGCTGACCGTCTCGCGGGTGGTGATAATCTGATCGGCCTTGGACAGGGATACCATCCGGGCGGCGATATTGACCGCATCGCCGAATACATCGTTCTTCTCGACCAGCACTGGCCCGTGATGCAGGCCAATCCTGACCGCAATGTTCAGTTGCGCCAGCTCCGGATCCTCCTTCAGGGCCTGATGCATCGCGCAGGCGGCGCACACCGCCGATTCCGCATCCGTGAAACGGCTCATGATCTCATCGCCGATGGTTTTGACCATCTCGCCACCCTGAGCGCCGGTCTGGGCCGCGAGCACATCCAGCACCCGCGCTTCGATCTGCCGTGCCCGGACATCGCCATACTTTTCAAACAGCCGCGTGCTGCCACAGATATCGGCGAACAGTACGCTCGCCGTCACCTGCTGGCGCGCCGCCACCCGGTCAGTCAGTCCGGAGATCAGACTGCCCAGTTTCATTTTCATACGCCGTTCCCCATTCGTGACCGCCCCCTCAGCCAAAGCCGCGTGCGCGCAGCCCCGCGATGATTCGGGCCAGATTCTCGCGCGCGACCTCTTCGTAGCGCTGCTGAAAAAACTCCGTGCTGAAAACGGTGGGCCGATCCTGCAAGGCCACAAGAAACCGCAGATGGCCTCGATAGTACTGATCGTCGGCAACCTCAGGGAACTCGGCGCGGATCAGGCGGCCGTCCCGCTCGAACGTCTCCCACGGCAGGCCGAAGCTGGACAGATCAATATCCACGACGAAACCCGCATCTCTCCAGCCTGGCAGCTCGCGGTGCACGGTCGCCATGACCAGATCATCCACCCGTTGCTGGAAAACCGGGTCCACGCAACCCTCTGCCCACTGCCGGAACAAGTCGGCGCTGCGCCGTTCGTTGTCCCCGGCTCCCGGCTGATAAATCGCGTCATGGAACCACAGCGCCATCTCGACCGCGTCGGGATCGTCCATCAGCGCTGCCGCCCGGTCGAACTCGCGCAGGCAGTGGCGGATATGATTCAGGGTATGGTAATGGCGATGCGGTTCGCCATAGAGTTCGATCAGACGTTCATAAACCGTTTTGGCCGCCGCGGATTCGTCACCCGACAGCGTTCGCGCCCACAGGGCCGTGAAGCGCGCCTGCTCCCTGCCGAGGTCATCCGCTGGCAGGGCAACACCTGCAAGCGTACTGGATGGCTCGTTCATCGCCGACCTCCCTTAAACTGGTTACCCGTAGCGCTTCGAACCGGCGCGACCGTAAATCACGCTCGATCCATTCTCCCGGCCACGAAATCCTGTATTAGCCGCCACGCCATGCTCATCGGGCTGGGCAGGCCCGGCAGAGCGTCGGGCGCGAACCAGCCGGCGTCCAGCAGTTCCCGCCCGTCCACCCGCACCTCGCCACCCGCGTACTCGGCGGTGAAGGCAATCATCAGCGAATGCGGAAAGGGCCAGGACTGACTGGCGAAGTAACGCAGGTTCCGAACCTGGATATTGACCTCCTCCGCGATTTCCCGGTGAATCGCCTGTTCCAGCGTTTCGCCGGCTTCCACGAAACCCGCCAGCACGCTGTAAACGCCGGGCGCAAAGCGCGGCGCGCGGGCCAGCAGAATTTGCCCGTCCCGCACCACCCGCACCATGATCACCGGCGACAGGCGCGGATAAGCGGTGAGTCCGCAAGCCGCGCAGTGCCGGGCGCGTTCGTCGGCCCGCCGTTGAGTCGGCGCCCCGCACTGACCGCAGAACTGGTGGGTGCGATCCCATTCAATCAGTTGCGCCGCCTGGCTGGCTACGCCGAGCAAGCCTTCATCCAGCCGCGTCCACAAGGCGCGCAGACCCTGGAATTGCATCCCTGGAGGTGGCGGCGCGGTAGTTTCCACCTCAGCGGCATGACAGGGCCGGCCGCGCAGAGCACCCAGATACAGGCGGCGCGTCGTTGGCAGCTTGGCGAAGGGCCAGATCGAGGCTACCGGCAACTCGACTCCGCTGGCAGTCGGTCGCACCAGCAGATTGCCGCCGGCGAACACGAACCACCAGTTCGGCGCATCGGCATCACCCCCCGGCAGCAGGGCCGGTTGGAAATCATCGGGCAACTGGAGCATGAGAAAGGATTCCCGTTCAAATGATCTTTTCGGTGAGCATGGGCTGGCCCGTGCTCGACTCGCCCAGATAATGCCGCACCCGCGCCAACGCCTGCGGCAAGCTGGCCGACAGCAGCAACTTGCCGGGCACGTTGCGCAGCCCGGCCCGCCGCATCAACAGCGCCGGCTGACCATGCACCCCCGCCACCGCCACCAGAACCCCGTCGCTCTGCAAGCGTTCGATGGCCGAATCCAGCTCCACCAACCCCGACACGTCCATGACCGTCACCCCTTCGATATCAATGATGACCGCGCGTGGGCGGGCGCCGATGTCGTGCAGGGCTCTCATGGCCTTCTCGGCGGCGCCAAAAAACAGCGAGCCAGAGATTTCGTACAGCCGCACGCCTTCGGGCAGCGGACTCTCCAAATGGGGATGATCGGCCTCGACGTGCTTGCCGCCGGTCAGTTCCGCCATGCGATTCATGAACAGCAGCGCCGCCAGCACCACGCCGACGGTGATGGCAATCACCATGTCGAAAATAACTGTCAGCCCGAAACACACCAGCAACACCAGAATATCGCTGCCGGGCGCAATCTTGAGAATATGGCGGAAATGTTTCAGCTCACTCATGTTCCACGCCACCAACAACAGTAGCGCCGCCAGTGCAGCCATCGGCAGATACCCCAGCAGCGGCGCCAGCGCCAGCAGCACCAGCAGGATGAACAGGGCGTGAAACACGGCGGCCAGCGGCCCCCGGGCGCCGGCGCGGATGTTGGCGGCAGTGCGAGCCAGCGCCCCGGTCGCGGCAATGCCGCCAAAAAATGGCGCTACCGTATTACCGATACCCTGCCCGATCAGTTCGGCGTCGGGATCGTGCTTGGTGCCCGTCATGCCGTCGGCCACCACCGCGCACAACAGCGACTCGATGGCGCCCAGCAAGGCAATCGCCATGGCCGGACCCAGCAGATCCTTGATCAGCCCCAGCGACAGCCCCAGCGGCTGACCATCCGGACCGGATAATTGCCACGGCAGCACGAAGTGCGGCAGGAACGGCGGAATCCCCGGCAGCGTTTGCCCATCCTGAACATAGCTGAACCGGGAAGCGATGGTGGCGACCTCGAAACCGTTCACGAAACGGGCGAGCAACCAAGCCAGCACGGTGGCGGCCACCATGCCGACCAGCGGCGCCGGGAAAACCAGATCCGTTCCAGAAAGTGCTCCGGCTGCGCGGCCAGTTGCAGGCCGAAGAAATCCTTGAATTGCAGGCTGGCGATGACCACCGCGATGCCGGTGGTGAAGCCGGTGGTCACCGGATAGGGAATGAACTGGATCAACTTGCCCATCCGCGCCAACCCCATACCCATCAACATGATCCCGGCCATGAAACTGGCGGTCACCAGTCCGCCGAGGCCATATTTTTCGGCGATGGGATGCAGGATCACGATGAAGGCGGCGGTCGGGCCGGACACGCTGAAGCGGGAGCCGCCGGTCAGAGCGATCAGCAGGCCGGCGACGATGGCGGTATAAAGACCGTACTGCGGCGGCACCCCACTGCCGATAGCCAGCGCCATCGCCAGCGGCACCGCGACGATGCCGACGGTGATGCCCGCCAGCAGATCAGCTTGCAGCTTGTTCAGGTTGTAGCCACCGCGCAGTTTGTCACGCAGGGCAGTAGCGAAGGGCAGATAAAGCGGATGTTCTTTGTCGGGTTTCATGGCGATTTCTGGAACTGCAATAAAGCTAGCAAGCCTTCCAGCAATTGCATGGGGTTCGGCGGACAGCCCGGAATATGCAGAGCGACGGGAATGACCTCGGCCACCCCGCCGACGCAGGCGTAGCTGCCGGCGAACACCCCGCCGTCCCGCCCGCAGTCACCGACGGCCACCACCCATTTCGGAGCAGGCGTGGCGCGGTAAGTCCGTTCCAGCGCCTCCCGCATGTTAGCGGTGACCGGGCCGGTGACCAGCAGCACGTCGGCATGGCGGCGCGCGGCGCATCGACCGGCTGCAAACCGACCAGATCCGCGATGGCGCGCTCCAGCCGTTGCACCAGCGGATGCCAGCGGCCCACCGAGGGAAACTGCCCGTCCGGGCACGGCAGGCTGGCGACGCCCAGCATCCCGCTCACGTCCTCGCGCGCCGCCAAATGCGCCATGCCGGCCTCATCCCACAAGCCGAGCAAGGTCCACGCGCCGCCCGCCAGGCCCTTGCTCAGGGCATTCCAGATTTCCGGGGTCACGATCACCCGGGGCCAGGGGCGATG
>JAGTSD010000089.1 GCA_018262135.1 Pseudomonadota bacterium
CTTGAGCCGCTCGCCGGGATTGGGGAAGCGCAGCCGGGCGCGCACGGCGCGGGTTTTCGCATCCACGTCGGGATAGATGTATTCCACCGTCCCTTCCCAGGCCTCGCCGGGCGCGTGCGGCAACCGCACCTCGGCCTTTTGGCCGACCGCCAGCCAGCCGGCCTGCTGCTCGAACACCTCGACCTTGACCCAGACCGTGGAGACATCGGCCAGGGTCATCAATTCCATTTCCGGGGTGACATACATGCCCTCGCGGATGTTGAGCGCCGAGACGATGCCATCCTGCCGGGCGTAAACGGCGGTCCACTGCCGGACGCGCCGCTCTTTTTCCACCTGCTGGATCTGACTCTCCGGCACGCCCAGCGCCAGCAGCCGGTCGCGGGCCGAGACTTTCAATGACTCCTGAAGGCCGCCGAGCGCCTGAAGGTATTCCCTCTGGGCGTTGACCAGTTCGGGGGCGTAGACCTCCAGCAGCAAATCGCCCTTGCGCACCCGTTCGCCGAGGGTACGGACCTTGAGATTCTCCACCCAGCCATTGCTTGCGCACCCGTTCGCCGAGGGTACGGACCTTGAGATTCTCCACCCAGCCATTGGCGCGCAGGTGAACATGGCTCAGGGCGCGCTCGTCGTAGTCCACGTAGCCGACGGTTTCGATGCGCCGGCTGAGATCGCCGCGTTCCACCGGCGCAGTCCGCACGCCCAGATTATTGACCACTTCCGGTGCGATGCGGACGCCAGGGCCGGCGTCGGTCTTCCCGTCGTCGGGATAGACCGGAATGTAGTCCATGCCCATCTCATCCTTGGCCGGGGTATCGGAAAAGATGGCCGGATTCATCGGATGCCGGTATTTGACCGGTTGGCGTTCGCTTGGTGCAGCGGCGGCGGAAACGGCTGGTTTGGACGCCTCATGACCCAGCGGGGCGAGCCAGGGTTGCAGGCGGGGCGCCAGCAGCACGCCAGCGCCGAACAGCAGAATGGCGATGAGGGTCGCCAGGAAGGTTTTCATGGCATTCGGGTTCCCTGAAGACATCGCAGGGACCCGGCTGGCCCCCTGATTCGGGGACTGGGACGCAGGTGGAAAGTTCCGTAAGCCTTCAGCGGCGCGGTGACTTCACCCGCCGGTGTGGTTCATGTAGCGCGCGATGGCCGCCCGGCCGTCCATTTGAAAGTCGTGGCCGCGCGGCTTGAGCGCCATGGCGGCGAGGATGGCCTGTTTCAGCCGCTCGCGGTCGCCGGGATAAGCCCGCAAAATATGGAGTAAATCAACCGAGTGCTCTCTGCCCAGACAGAGCAGGAGCCGGCCTTCGGCAGAGACGCGGACCCTGTTGCACTCATCACAAAAATAGTGGCTGTGAGGAGAGATGAATCCAATGCGACTGTCGGTTCCGGAAACGCGGTAATACCGGGCGGGACCGCCGGTGCTTTCTGTCGTGGGGATCAGCGGAAACACCCGCTCCAGATCGGCGCGAATGGCGTCGCTGGAATAATAGGCCTCAGCCCGGTCGCGGTCGCCGATGACGCCGAGCGGCATTTCCTCGATGTAGCTGATATCCAGCCCGTTCTCGATAGCGAACCGCGCCAGGGGGACCACTTCATCGTCATTGCGGCCCTTCAGGATGACGGCGTTGAGCTTGAGCCGCTGGAAACCCGCCACCTGCGCCGCCCGAATACCGCGCAACACCGCATCCCGGTCGCCGGTTCGAGTCAGGCGGCGAAAGCGCTCCGGGTCGAGGCTGTCCAGGCTGACGTTGATTCGCGCCACGCCGGCGGCTTTCAGATCGGCGGCCATCCGCTCCAGTTGCGAACCATTGGTGGTCAACGTCAGTTCCGTCAGGCCGCGCTCCCGCAACCGGCCCAGCTCCTGGAACAGCCACAGGATATTGCGTCGCACCAGCGGTTCGCCGCCGGTGATGCGAATCCGGCGCGCGCCCAGCTCTACGAACGCCTGCCCCAGCGTCACCAGTTCCTCCAGCGTCAGCACCCGGGCGCGCGGCAGAAAATCCATTCGCTCGCTCATGCAGTAGACGCAGCGGAAGTCGCAGCGGTCGGTTACCGAGAATCGTACATAGTTGATTCTGCGACCGAAACCGTCAATCAACGCGGTGGCAGCGGGCTCGATCTCGCGGGACGGGACAGGCACCTGGGATACCTTGGGGCGGGCAACGGGGGATGAGGGTCACTTTACCAGAGGCCGGGTGGGAAAGTGACCTGATTTTCACAGAATAGGTCTTTGGAGGTAGAACGACGGGAGTATGCGCGCCAGTGAAAACGACCGCTCTGCCGGGATCCAGAGATCCTTCAGGTTTCGCATCCAGGCCGGTAGTTTCATAATTTTGTCAAAAGTCTCAATATTCACCATCGGAGGTTGGACGAGGTGGAATTCACCGTCTATGCTGCTTTTCGGAACCACGATGATCGGAGGCTGGCATGATGCCCCGGGCCCGTTCGAAGGGGGAAAGCAGCTCATGAAACGGATGGGTATACATGAATCGGCTTGCCGTGATGGGGCGGGTTGTACGATGGCTGTGCGCGTCAATCACAAAGTGGTTCGCTGGATTGGGATTCGGTGGCTGGCGTTGTGGCTGGCGGGATTAGCGGGCAGCGTGGCGCCGGTCCTGGCGAGCGCCAGCCCACCACCGGGTATCATTGAAACCAGAACGGCTGCTCCTGACCAGAGCAGGTTCGGGTTCTGGATCGGTGGCGGCTTGGTTGTGCTGGGTCTGGTCGGGGGAGCGGTCGCGGTTCTGCTCGAGCAACGCCGCCGCTTGCAGCGCGCGCGCCAGCAGCTTGAAAGCCTGGATGCGGATCGCGACCGTCTCCAGCAGCGGCTGAATGCGCTGGCAAAGGAGATCGAACGCCAGCAGCAGGCGGCGAACACCCTGCGGGACAGCGAACGGCGGGTTCGCCTCCTGACCGAACAGCTTCCCGTCGGCGTCTTTCTCACCAACGCCCAGGGCCAGTGCCGTTACGTCAACGATCGCTGGCGCCAGATGACCGGCCTGACTGCCGAACAAGCGACCAAGTTGGGGTGGACCAGCGCCCTGCACCCCGAAGACCGGGAGTCGGTGCTGACGGCCTGGCGGCAAGCGGTGGAAAACGGCTTCGAGTTGCTGATCGAGCATCGGTTTCGCACGCCCGCAGGCCAGGAAACCTGGGTCAGCACCCGCGCCGTGCCGCTACGTGATCCCGCTGGCCAGGTGACCGGTCATCTGGGCGCCCATACCGACATCACTGATCTGAAGCGAACCGAGAAAACGTTGCGCGTCAGCGAGGCCCGTTTCCGCAGCTATTTCGAGCTGCCGGCGATCGGCATCGCCCTGACCGGTCCCGACAAGCGCTGGTGGGAAGTCAACGACCGGTTGTGCGAAATGCTCGGTTACGAGCGAACGCAACTGCTGCAGATGAGCTGGACCGAGATCACCCATCCCGAAGATTTGGCCACCGAGGTGGCGCAGTTCGAACGGACGATCAACCGCCGAATCGAGGGTTACTCCCTCGACAAGCGCTTCATCCGCCAGAATGGCGAACTGCTGCACGCTAACGTATCGAGCCGGTGCCTGCGGCGGCCGAACGGCCTGGTGGAATACTTCGTAACCGTGGTGCAGGACATCACCGAGCGCAAGCAGGCGGAAGAACGACTCCAGCATCTGGCCCAGTACGACGCGCTAACCGGCTTGCCCAACCGGGCGTTGCTGGCCGACCGGTTCCTGCAGGCGGTGCTGCGGGCCGGGCGCAACCATACCCTGGTGGGAGTCATGCTGGTTGATCTCGACCGCTTCAAGCAGATCAACGACACTCTGGGTCACACGACCGGCGACGGTCTGTTGCGAGAAGTGACGGCGCGGTTGCAGCAATGCTTGCGCGATTGCGACACTCTTTCGCGGCAGGGAGGGGATGAATTCGCCATACTACTGCCCGATCTGGCTACCCATGACGACGTGGCCTGGATGGCGCAGCGGATGCTGGAGTCCGTGGCCGAGCCGTACCGGCTGGGCGACCACGAACTGCACGCCAGTTGCAGCATCGGCATCAGCCTGTATCCGCGCGACGGGCAAAACCCCGAAGTGTTGCTGCGCAATGCCGATATTGCCCTGTACCGGGCCAAGGACATGGGGCGCAACAACTACCAGTTCTATCTGTCCGGCGCCACGATGCTGTCGCGCGAGCGGTTGAACATAGAAAACAGTCTGCGGCATGCTGTAAGTCGCCAGGAACTCGAACTGTATTACCAGCCGAAATGGGACTTCCGCGCCGGCGCCATCCGGAGCGTCGAGGCGCTGATCCGCTGGAATCATCGCGAACTCGGCCTGTTGCCGCCGGTCCGGTTCATACCCATCGCCGAGGACAGCGGCTTGATCCTGCCGGTGGGCGAATGGGTGCTGCGCACTGCCGTCTGCCAGGTGGGCCAGTTGCATCGCGACGGGTTTGCCGGCCTGCGAGTGGCGGTCAATCTGTCGGCCCGGCAGTTCCGGCAGGCCGATCTGGCCGATCTGGTGCAAGGCGTACTGGCCGAGTCGGCGTTCGAGCCGAACTGCCTGGAACTGGAATTGACCGAAAGCATCCTGATGAATCCTACCGATGACAACCTCGCGACGCTGAAAGCCTTCAAAGCCCTGGGCGTGCGGGTGGCGATCGATGATTTCGGCACGGGTTACTCCTCACTGGGTTACCTGCACCGGTTTCCGCTGGACGTGCTCAAGATTGACCGCGCCTTCATCACCGATCTGCCGGCCAGCACCAGCAGCGTCGCCATCGTGGAAGCGATCCTGACTCTGGCGCACGGCCTGGGGCTGGAAGTGGTGGCAGAAGGAGTGGAAACGGTCGAACAACTGGCTTTCCTGCGCGATCACGGCTGCGACGAAGGCCAGGGCTATTACTTCGGCCGGCCGCTGCCGCTGGCGGAGTTCAAGGCCCTGCTGGCGCGGGATCGGGCCAGGGCGGCGGCCGTACCGCCCGCATCGTCAGAGCCAGGTCCAGGCGGAGAAGCGCCTTGAAATCCACCGCCGAAGAAACCGTCTTTTTCGCCTCTGGCCCGCTCCGTCTGGAAGGCCGCCTGTACCGGGCGTCTGGACCGGATGCGGTAGTCGTCACCCACCCCCATCCGCTGTACGGCGGTGAGATGGACAACCCGGTGGTGACGACGCTGGCGGGCGTCTATCAGCGGCTGGGTTACAGCACGCTGCGCTTCAACTTTCGCGGCGCCGGGAGGAGCGAGGGTGATTACGGCGACGGCATCGGCGAGCAGGACGACGTGCGGGCGGCGGCAGCGTATCTGAGCGGGCTGGGTAAAACCGTAACCGACCTGGCCGGCTATTCCTTCGGCGCCTGGGTCAACCTGCGCCTGAATCCGCCGCTGGCCACGGTGCGCCGGCAGGTGCTGGTGGCGCCGCCGGTACTGTTCCTGGATTTCGCGCCGGCTGCTGCTGCGCCAGCAGAACTGGCGGCGATCGTCGGTGACCGCGACCGCATGGCGCCGCTGGCCACGCTGCAGGCGCTGCTACCCGACTGGCATCCGGCTGCCCGACTCTACGTCGTAACCGGGGCGGACCATTTCTTCGGCGCTGCGCTGGACCGGCTGGCTGCCCAAATCCAGGCGGCGCTGGCCGAACGATCCTGAAGGCGGAAACCTCTGCCAGGGCGCGCGGCCTCGGTCAAGGCCCGTACAGCGCTTCGCGGAGTTTGGCGGCCAGCGCTTCGCGGGAAAAGGGTTTCTGCAGGAAATGGACGCCGTCGTCGAGGACGCCGTGATGAGCGATGACGTTGGCGGTGTAGCCGGACATGAACAGGCATTTGAGATCCGGCCGCAGGGCGCTGAGCCGTTGCCACAGGTCGCGGCCGCTCATGTCCGGCATGATCACGTCGGTCAGCAACAAATGGATGACGCCCGGATGGGCGGCAGCCAACTGGAGCGCCTGATTCGGGCCGCCCGCGGCCAGCACGGTATAGCCCAGCCGCTCGATCATCTGGGCACTCAGTTTGAGCAGCGCCTCTTCGTCCTCGACCAAGAGAACGGTTTCCGCCCCGATGGGCGCGGTGGCGGGCGGCGCGGCTCTGGTCTCGACCAGGTCCGCCGTATGCCGGGGCAGGTAGATTTTGAAGGTCGAGCCTTGCCCCGGTTCGCTGTACACGTTGATGAAGCCGTGGTTCTGCTTGATGATGCCGTACACCGTGGCCAGGCCCAGGCCGGTGCCCCGCCCCCGTGGCTTGGTGGTGAAGAAGGGATCGAACAGTTGCGCCAGAACCTCCTTGCTCATGCCGCAGCCGTTGTCGCTGACCGCCATCAACACGTACTGTCCGGGCATGAAGCCGGCATGGGCCTCGCAGTAACTCTCATCGAACTCGACCTGGCCGGTCTCGATGGTGATCTTGCCGACGTCGGCGATTGCATCGCGCGCGTTGACCACGAGGTTGGCCATGATCTGGTCGATCTGGGACGGGTCCATGTTCACCGGCCATAGTGCATCAGCGGGTTTCCAGAGCAGGTCGATATCCTCGCCGATCAACCGCCCGAGCATGTTCAACATGCCGGTGATAGTGTCGTTGAGGTCGAGCACCCGGGGTGCGATGGTCTGCTTGCGGGCGAAAGCCAACAACTGGCGGGTCAGGTCGGCCGAACGCTGGGCGGCTTTCTGAATCGCCAGCAGGTCGTCGTACAGCGGGCTGACGGGCGTCGTCTGCTCCAGGGCCAGTTCGGCGTGACCGGAGATCACCGCCAGCATGTTATTGAAGTCGTGCGCTACGCCGCCCGCCAGTCGCCCCACCGCTTCCATCTTCTGGGCCTGTTGAAGCTGGACCTCGAGTGCGTCGCGCTTGCGCGCCGCCTGTTCACCCGCCGCCTTCATTCGCAGCACACGCAGGGCATAGGACAGATTGTCGGCCAGCCGGCGCAGCAAATCCACTTCGGCCGTGGCCAGGGCATCCCGCTCCGCGGCGTAGAGGCTAAGCGCGCCGAACACGCCGGTTTCGTTCTTCAATGGCAGCGCGATGGAGGCGACAAAGCCGTACCGGGCCGCCGCCTCGCGCCAGGGCGCGAAGTTGAGGTCGGTCAGCAGGTTGCGGCAGACCACCGGCTGGCCGGTGCGAATCGCCGTGCCGGTGGGCCCGCGCCCGGCCGGGGAGTCGTCCCAGGTGATCTGGACCGCCTGGGGGTAGTCGTCCTCGAAGCCGGCCTGGGCCACCGGCCGCACCTGCTTGGCCGGCCCCGGCTCGGCCACGCCCACCCAGGCCATCCGCCAGCCCCCCTCGGTCACCAGGATCTGGCAAATCTCCCGCATCAGGCTGGCGTCTTCCTCGGCCAGGGCGATGACCTTGTTGCAGTGGCTGAGCATGCGGAAGGAGCGCACGGCCTGGCGTTCCTTGTCTTCCGCTTCCCGGCGCTCCACGACCTTCCACACCGCCTCCATCAACAGGGCGAGCTGGAGAATATCGGTTTCGTCGTAATCGCTCTCCTTGTTGGCCACCCCGATCACGCCGACGATCCGGCCCCCGCTGAAGACCGGCACGGTGAGATACTTGAAGAGTTTAGCGTGGCCGTCCGGATAACCCTTCTTGAGGGGATGCGCGGCGGTGAAGTCGTTGACCAGAATTGGCCGGCGCTGGCGGACCGCTT
>JAGTSD010000434.1 GCA_018262135.1 Pseudomonadota bacterium
GGGTCCGCCTGCGGCAACGCCAGCGCCAGCCGCACCGCGCCATACGCCAGTAGCGCCGCCGTCGCCGCCGTAGCGAAACCGAGCCAGCCCGGCGCAATCCACAATAAACTCCAGCCCGTCAAGCCAACCAGCAACAAACCGAACGCGATCAGACATTGCAGGGCGATGGCGCGCGAGCGCGAACCGGCCCAGCGACAGCATCCCAACAGCGCCAGCAAACCCGGCAGACTGGCGAGTCCATGCCAGGCCGGCGGCAGCAGGTTCAGGATGCCGTACCCATACAAACCGGCCACGCAGCCAAACAGCAGGTACAGCGGCGGCCAGGTCCGGTAGCGCCAGGTCACCCAGCCGTACAGCGCCGCGCCCAGCGCCAGCGTCAGGATTGCCGTCGGCGTGGTCTGGATCGCCACCGCAACCGCCACCACCGACAGCCCGTAAAGCGTGAAGCTGAAGCGGGACAGAAAGGCGTATTTGTGGACCCAGTCCTTGAACGCGGCGTCCACCGGGAACAACAGCCCGCACAGCGCCATCAGAAAGGGGCCGGCGTAGCCCGTCGGTAACGGCGTCGGCCAGAACCAGGTCAGGTGAACGAACGACACCGCTGCGGTGTAAACCAGCAGGCCGGCAGCGTAATAGGTGATCAGCCACCGGTCCACGAACAGCCGCCGCAGCCATTCGCTGGCGAAGGTCCGCAGGCCGTAACCGAGCACGCCCAGCAGCACGCCATGCAGCGCCGCCAGTCCGGGCCAGTCGGGCACGACCGTTGCCAGCGGCGCGGCCAGTTGCACCGCCGCCAGCGCCGTCAGTAACCACGGATAGCGCCCCATCAGCGCCCGATCCATCAGGCCGCTGACCAGGATCGTGGCCCAGGCGAACGCCGCCAGCGTGCCGACCACGATCACCAGGCTAACGATCAACAGCAAACCGTCGCCGGAGCTGGCGCTGGCCAGCCGCACCGCGACCGCCAGATCGAGCGGTCCCAGCAACAGGCCAAGCGTCAGCAACATGCCGCTGGCGACCCCCAGTTCCGGGCGCTTGCGGCGGAACTGATAACCGGCCCAGAGCAGGAAAGCGGTGGCGCTCAACAGACTGGCGAGCACCACCAGAGCGTTGACGAAGCCCGTGGTGTTGGCGATCAGGAACAACGCGCCAGCGATAAAGCAGAACCCGCCGACGAACCAGCCGATGTTCTGGGCCAGAAACGGCGCGATCAACCTCGGCCAGCCGGACAGTGCGCGCAACGCCTGTTCCAGCGGACTGGGCGCGGCGGGCCGCCAGTCAGCGGCGGGAGCCGGCTCCTCCCAGCGCGGCCTCGGCGCAGGCGATTCGAGCGGCTGTTGGCGCAGAGCCGGTACTGGCAGCGGCGGTGGCAAGGGTCGTTCCGCCGGCGCGACCGGCGGCGGTGTCAGCGGCTCCAAAGTCAGAGGCGGTGACAGCGGTTCTGCCCCCCCGCCCCAACCCTCCCCCACGAGGGGGGAGGGAGCCATTACACTGACCGGCAACAGGACTGAAGGCTCCCCTCGCCCGCTTGCGGGAGAGGGGCCGGGGGTGAGGGCGGCAGGTTGCCACGGCGGCGCTCCCGGCGGGGTAGCGCTTTCCCGCGCCAGCAGATTCCAGGCCATCGTGCGCCGGAGTCGCCAAACTTCGCTATCCAGGGTCACGCCACCCCGGCGCAGATGCCGCTCCCACAACCGATCCAGATCATCGCTCAGTTGCCGGTGGCGCTCCTGATCCAGTGTGCCCACATCCGCCAGCCGTTGCAGTTCCAACCGCAACAGCAGCAGATTTTCCAAATCGGCTGGCGCGTAACGGCCACCGCCGAGCATCGGCGCTGTGCGAACCGGCGAGAACTCGACTGGCGTTTCCGAAACGCTCAGGACGGCTGACTGTTGCCGCAGTTCCCGTACCTGGCGGCGGGTGATGATGAGCGCAATCAATAGAATGATCGGCGAGATCAGCCACGCCAGCGCCAGCATTCCGAGCATCACCCATTCCACGATCCGCTCTCCCTCCGCTGAATTTCGCTCCGCCGCCGCCCGGAATGTTTATTCCTTGTGTACTTCCTTTTTGAGCACGGCCAGTTCCGCCTCGATCTCGGTATCCACTTCCATCTTTAAAAATTCCCGTTCCGCCGGGCTATAGTCGCCATAAACCTCGGCGCGCGCCTCCATCCGCGCTTCCATCTCGCCGACCTTGTCCGCCATGCGGCCAAACGTGTTGTTAAGATCGAGTCCGGCCTGAAACCGGTCCGTCACCTTATCCATTTGCTCGCGCGCCTGGGCGGCCCGCTGCCGCGCCACCAGGCTGCTCTTCTTCAACCGCGCTTCCTCCAGCTTGGTTTCCAGCGCCCGCAACTGCGCCTTGAGCCGCTCGCTGGTGCGCCGGGAAGATTCCCAGGACGCTTGCAGGTTGGCCACGATGCCATCGTGTTCCTTCTTGCGCAGCAACGCCTCCCGCGCCAGCATTTCGTTGCCGGTTTCCAGCGCCCGCCGCGCCCGGTTGTACCAGTCATCGGCCTGCCGGCGCTGGCTGTCCAGTTCCTTGGCCAGTTGC
>JAGTSD010000435.1 GCA_018262135.1 Pseudomonadota bacterium
GCCTCGATGCCGCGCCGGAACTTGCCCCAGAAGTCGATTTCCCAGCCGATGTTCAGCCCGATGCTGTAGGCGGAGAAGTAATTGTCGGCACCTCCGGACTGATTTTGTCCGACCCGCAAGGCTTCGCCGGAAATCTGCTGCAACTGGGGATAGAGGGCGCTGCCGGCGATACCCAGTTGGGCGCGGGCTTCCATGATGCGCATGCCGGCGGTGCGAACGCCGGGGTTGAGGCGTTGCGCCTCGGCAATCAGCTGATCGAGCGCCGGGTCGTTGAAATTGTGCCACCACTGGTCGGACTGCGGCGGTACCCCGGGCCGCGAATCCGCCTTCAACGATTCGAGCGCCCCCCCCGACCAGCTTGCCAGCCAAGGCACGTCGGGCGACTTGAAGTCAGGGCCGACGGTCGTGCAGGCGCTCGACAAAAGCGACGCGATCACCACGACCGCCCGGACTGGCCGGCGAATCATCGGCATGCGGATCGCCGGTTCAACTGGACGACGGCGAGTCTGCTTCGGAACGAGTCTTCAGGGCGTCGGGATTGGTCGCCACCCAGCTCATGAAGATCTGGTAGCCGAGCGCCAGCAGCGTGGCGCCGACGAACATCCCGAGGATGCCGGCAGTCGCCATGCCGCCCAGCGCCCCGAGAAGAATGACCGGCATCGGCGCATCGACGCCGCGACCGAGCATCAAGGGCTTCAGAACATTGTCCGCCATGCCCGACACGAGCAAGGCGACGGTGTAGACCGCCGCCATCGCGGTGCTGTAATCACCGCCCGACCAGAGGTAGCCGATGGCCGGGAGCGTCACGATTACCGCTGGTACTTGAGCGATGCCCAGAACCAGTACGATCAGCGCGAGCACCCCGGCCCACGGGATGCCGGCAACCAGCAGAACCAGGCCGACGATAACCGCCTGGATAAATGCGACCCCGATCACCCCTTGGGCGACGGCACGGATGGTCGCCGTTGAGAGTTTGGTGAATTCGCCGCCGCGTTCAGGACCGACGAAGCGCTCGGAGATTGCCTGCATGCTGCGCGCGCCGCCTTCACCGAAAGCCATCATGATGCCGGCAACGATGAGAGAGGCGACGAACTGCAAAAGTCCGCCGCCGATGCTCGCCACGAAACCGAGCGCCCCCTTGGCCAGGTCGCCGATCTTTGGCTGCATGCTTTGAACCAGGGCCGGCAAGTCTGCGTGGGCACTGGACCAAAGTCCATGGAGTTTCTTGCCAACGAGCGGCCATTCCGCGACGCTGGGACGCGGGGCAGGGATCTGCAAGCTATTGCTCTTTACGTCACTGACCAGTTGTTGAATCGAATCGCCCAGCGAACTCATGAGGACGGCAGTGGGCCACGCCAACAGCACGATGCTGATGCCCACAATCAGTGTCGCGGAGAGGCCCTGCTTTCCTCCCAACTTGGCGGCCAGCGACCGATGCAGCGGGTAGAGGTTGATCGCCAGAATCATCGCCCAGGCCATCAGGGTCAGGAACGGTGAAAAAATCTGGAAGCACAGCATGATCATCGCCAGGATAAGTCCGGCGCGGATGAGGACATCCAAAAACCGCGACGCCAGGCGATCCTCGAGTTCTTGATCAGACTTATTGGGCGTATTCATGTTTCAGCTCCTGTAGGGATTTTGAGCGAGGGCTAGAGCAATTGCGTGGACGGTTCGGATGAATCGAAAACTGGATCAATGGCCCATGCGCCGTTTGTACGCCTGGACGAAACGATCTTCCAGTCCCTGGTCCTGCGGACCGAGATTCTTTGCGTCGAACTGGACACGGAGACTCCCGTCGGCCTGCGGGATGACGCCGATGGTCACGTCCACCGCGTTGCGCCGGCCGTAGATACGACCCGAATTCCGGTCGGCCACGGAGACGGCGATGCCGACATCCTGGGCAGCGCCAAGGGCGGCGTTCCAGGAGCGGTCAAAACTTGCGGGTACGGTCGATTGGACACCCATCGGCTCATAGACGACGCAGCCCGGGAGCGACAGTGCGAACAGAATGCCCAGCAGGGCGTGGCGCAGCTTATCCATGGTGTTTCCCCAATTGCCAGTTGGCAAGGTGATGCCGGGTACTGGCTTTCCGATTCTGCCACGGTCGACCCGTCAAAAGAGACAAAAATGGAGTGCGGAGGCCGCCAGCCCCCGCCTATCAAGCTCAGTAAGGCGGATTGACGACGACGTACTGCGAGCCCTGGGGCTGGTACCAGGTGGCGCCGCACTGCTGGTAGACCATGCCGCCATAATTGACCGGGACGCAGTTGGCCGGCGGGGTGCGCACCATCGAACCGATGACCGCCGCCGTGCCCGCGACCACCGCGGCCGCAGCGACCGGGTGATAGTCATTGTCCCAGCCACCGCCACAGCATCCGCCATTGTTGTCGACATTGACATTGACGTTGCGG
Organism: Pseudomonadota bacterium; assembly: GCA_018262135.1. GTDB lineage: Bacteria > Pseudomonadota > Gammaproteobacteria > Competibacterales > Competibacteraceae > Contendibacter. The sequence goes on from JAGTSD010000435.1 coordinate 2,412, forward strand.
TTGGCATTGACGTTGGTATTCCGGTTGACGTTGGTGTTCCGGTTGCTGGAATTGACGTTGGTGGCGCTGGTGTTGCGGACGTTGTTGGTCCGCGCGTCGGCACGACTGCTGTCGACCTGCTTGCCGCCGCCCCCGCCA
>JAGTSD010000436.1 GCA_018262135.1 Pseudomonadota bacterium
GGTTCCGGTCTTGGCTCGGGTGGGGGTTCTACCCGGGCCACGCGAGCGCTGGGTGCCGGTTCCGGTTCCGGTTTGGCGACGGTGGGAGCAAGAGGGGGGGGCGGGGGGCTGACAGGTTTTTCTGCCTCAGCCAGTTGTTCGCGCAAATCGGCGAGCCGGGGGTCGCCACTGTTCAGCCGTTCCAGTTTGTCCAGCGTACTCCTGGCCGCCTTAACATCGCCCCGCTGCACGGCCGCCGCAGCCAGATCGGCGTAACGGTCGGCGATTCGCTCCAGACCATCGCGCGCCTCGGCGTTGCCAGGGTCGCTCTGAAGCACGCGGCCGTAACAGTCGGCAGCGTTACCGCCCTTGCCGGTAGTTAGCCGATTGGCTCGCAGATGCGCGGCGCATTCCCGCAGCAAGACAGCATTCCGGTCCACGGGTTCGGGCAGCGGCTGCACTGGCGGCGGCGGCGCGCTGACTTCGCGTAGTTGTCGGCGAACCTGATCGCGCAGCGCCAACAACCGGCCATGGTCGGGAATCTGTTGCAAGCCCTGGTTGATATGCATCAGACTGGTTTCGTACGCGCGATTGCGCTGCGCGTCCAGCGCCCGCGCCAGCGACTCGTCGGCTTGCGCGTGGCGCCGCTCGGCCTCGACGCGCAGGCGGGCCTGTTCGGCCTTGCGTTGTTCTTCGGCCAGGGCCCGCTGGCGGGCCGCGTCTTCCTGGGCCTGGCGTTTGGCCTGCTGTTCCCTTACCTCGCGTTTGAGAGCCAGCAGCGCGGCGTGGTTGGGCATGGCCATCAAGCCCTGTTCGATATGTACCAGGCTTAGGTCGAACGCGCCTTCCTGCCGGGCGCGCTGCGCCTGTTCCAGAAATTGCTCGGCTTGCAATTCCGCCTGCAACCGCTGTTCTTCCTGCACCTGCCGGGCCTGGACGGCGTCAAGTTGTCGGTTGACCTCCTCGCGCAATGCCAGCAGCTCGGCATGGTCGGGTGCGAGTTGCAGAGCCTGCTCGATCAGGGCGCGACTGTCCTCCAGCCCACCAGCTTGTTGACGCTGGCGAGCCTGGGCGAGTAACTGCTCGGCTTGGGCCCGCCGCTGGGCAGCGGCATCAATGGCAGGCGGCTGAACGGGCGGAGCGACGACGGAAATTGAGGGGGTCGGTTCCGGCCAGAACCAGTAGAAATAACCGCCGCCCGCCAGCGCCAGCGCCGCCAGCGTCGCCAATAAGCCGGCTTGCCAACCGAACCGGTGCGCTGGTGGAACCGCCGAAGCCGGGGGAGCCTTGATCGGTCGAGTCAGGTCGGCGATATCGGGCGGTGCGCTCGGCAAGGTTTCCGGATGGTCCAGGGCAGCGATGAACTCCTGACCGCTCTGGAAGCGCTGGTTGGGATCCTTGTCCAGCAGCTTGTTCAGAATCGGCTGAAAGCGGCGCAGTTCCGGCGGTAGTTCGGGAATCGGCGCGGTCACGTGCATCATGGCCAGCGCGAAGCTGTCGTCGGCGACGTAGGGCGCGTTGCCGGTGAGCATTTCGTAGAACAGCACGCCGAAGCTGTAGAGATCGGCGCGGGCGTCCACCGTCTGGCCGCGAATCTGTTCGGGACTCATGTAGCGCGGCGTGCCAAGGGACAGACCGGTGCGGGTCATGATCGTGCTGCTGCCCAGGGTCTTGGCGATGCCGAAGTCGGTCAGCACCGGGCTGCCGTTTTCACGGAACAGAATGTTTTGCGGTTTGATGTCGCGGTGGATGATGCCGCGCTGGTGGGCGTAGTGCAGGGCGCCGGCGATGGCCCGGGCGACGAACAGGGTTTCTTCGAGCGGCATGCCCGCGCGGATGCGCTGTTGCAGGGTATCGCCCGGCAGATACTCCATGGACAGGTAATAGGTGCCCTCGTGGGAGCCGATGTCGTGAACCGTGACGATGTGCGGATTGCTGAGCTGGGCGATGATGCGGCCTTCGTGCAGGAAGCGCCGGGCGAATTCATCGTCGGTAGTGAGAATGGGCTTGATGACCTTCAACGCGACGTGGCGGTGCAGCGACTCCTGCAAGGCAAGATAGACGATCGCCATGCCGCCTTGGCCGAGTTCGCGCTCGATCTGATAGCCTGGAATGTGCATGTTCGGGTTCCGTAACCTGAGGGCGGTGGCCGCGATCCGTCGGTGCGTGAGTTCCGCGCGGATCGCCGCTGCGTCGCGTGGGGTGGCGTTCCTCGATGGGAGGACCAGGGCGGACACGGCGCCGAACCATCGCGATATGATATACCCGCGCAGTGTAGGTAATCGGTCGGTTTCCGGCAAAGGATGCCACAAGGGTATCAGCAACTTCCATGCCGTCATCCGACAACGAACCGGGCGGCCTGAACCAGGGAATTTTCCGTATGTCCGGCAATACGTTTGGCAAGTTGTTTACTGTCACCACCTTCGGCGAGAGCCACGGTCCGGCGCTGGGCGCGATCGTGGATGGTTGTCCGCCCGGTTTGGAACTGGCGGAGGCGGATTTGCAACGCGATCTGGATCGCCGCCGGCCGGGTCAGAGCCGGCATACCACCCAGCGCCGCGAACCGG
>JAGTSD010000437.1 GCA_018262135.1 Pseudomonadota bacterium
CATCACCGCCTCGTCGTATCTGGCCGGGCCGGGCTTTGCCGGAATGCGCCAGTTGCTGCGCCGGACGTTCGATGACCTGTGGGTGATTGACCTGGAAGGCGACAATCTGGGGGCGCGGAAGACCGATAACGTGTTCGCCATTCAAACCCCAGTCGCCATCGCCATCGGCGTTCGCTACGCCGAATCGAGGCCGGAGACGCCGGCCAACGTGCGCTATGCCCGCGTCGAGGGTTCGCAGGCGGCCAAGCTGGAGCGGCTGAGTCAGGTGCAATGCTTCGCCGATTTGCCGTGGAAGGAATGCCCGGCGGACTGGACCGCGCCGTTGTTGCCGCTCACCGGCAGCGCCTATTTCCGTTGGCCGCTGGTGACCGACCTGTTCCCATGGCAGGAAAACGGCGTGCAATTCAAGCGCGGTTGGCCGATTGGCGAAACCGCCGAAGTGCTGGAACAACGCTGGCGGGCGCTGCTGGCCCTGAAGGATCGCAAGGCGGCATTTCGGGAAACGCCGGATCGCAAAGTGACCGGTAGCTATCCCGCCCTGGGTGATAAAGAAACACGCCTGCCGCCGCTGGCCAGCCTCGAACCAACCGCGCCAATGCCCGGACTCAGCCGCTACGCCTTTCGCAGCTTCGACCGGCGGTTTGCGTTGTTCGATAACCGTCTGGGTGATCGGATGCGCCCGGCCTTGCATCGCAGCTACAGTGGCCGGCAGATTTTCCTGACCAGTTTACTCACGGCCGTTTTGGGCGAAGGACCCGCCGCTATCGCCACCGCACTCATTCCTGATTTGCACCATTTCTGCAATCGGGGCGCGAAGGATGTCATTCCCCTCTGGCGCGATGCCGCCGCCACGCAGCCGAATATCACGCGCGGCCTGCTGGAATTGCTGGGCGAGCGGTACGGTCAGATGGTCAGCGCCGAAGACCTGTTCGCCTACGCCTACGCCCTGCTGGCGACGCCGGATTACGTCAAGACCTTCTGGGATGAGTTGGCCCTGCCCGGCTCGCGCTTGCCGTTGACGAAAGAGGCGGCGTTGTTCGCCGAGGGCGCGGCGCTGGGCCGGCGCTTGATCTGGCTGCACACCTACGGCGAGCGTTGCGTTCCACCCGGCGAAAAGCCGGGCCGCGTGCCGCCCGGCGTCGCCCGCTGTCAGGTGGGTACGCCCTCAGACCCCGCCAGTTATCCCGACCGCTTCCACTACGATCCCGCGACCCAGGAGCTTCACATCGGCAAGGGGCGGTTTGCCCCGGTGCGGCGGGAAGTCTGGAGCTTCAGCATCTCCGGGTTCGAGGTGGTGAAATCCTGGCTGGCCTATCGGATGCGCGACCGTTCCGGGAAAAAATCCTCGCCGCTGGACGACATCCGCCCGGAACGCTGGGAGTTCGACGGCGAATTGTTGAACCTGCTGTGGGTGCTGGATCACACCGTGGACCTGCAACCGACGCTGGCGGCGCTGCTGGAAAAGGTGCTGGCCAGCGAGTTGTTCGCGGCGGAGTTGCCGCAACCGGATGAGGCGCAACGTCGGGCCATGCCGGAGAAAGGTGGGAAAACGGGGTTGTTCGAGTAGAAGGGGAGTGGTTATGACGGTTACGCCGGGCGGGTCTATTGAGTTTTCCTTCGGACTGGAGTATCTAAAAAAGCAGAGGCGGTCTCGTTTCGGACGTTTATGACGGGTGGCGCATTAGCGTAGCATCGTCACCCGCCTGTTTTCAGTTCATGACCATGAGTTGCGATGCCGCTGATCGGTAGCCTACTTCGGCGTCAGTCGAAAAATAGCGCGAACATAGGGGGTGGGAGTCCCTATCTCGGCGCATGGCGTCTTCTCATATTGAATTTTCCGTGGGTTCGGAGTATCCAAAGGGTTGAAGCTCGGCTAACGCGGTGAATCTCCCAGCCGTGCGGTACGGCTTTACAGCCGGTGGTCGCTTGAGAGGGAATGGGGAGCCCTCTCCCGAGCTTCAGCTTTTCCCCTTCACGAGGCGGTTGTTTCCAATGGGAACGGTTAGAGGCAGGCAACTGCACCTATGATCCGGTTCGAATCCGGCCCCGCCTCGCCCTCACGCGCTATGCCGCCGCGACGACAGAAAGACGCCGAGCTGTTATTACCCCCTTTATTACCCTCTTTTAGAAGAAGCTACCCCTTTTCTCTGTCGAACTTAATCCACTTTACGCCGTGTGGGGCTTCCAGATCGCCAACCTGCCCACCGGTTCCCGGGTTGCGCCCCCATGAATCCCGACGCCGCAGGACATAGAAGGCGTAGCCGCAATCCTCTGCGTAGCGGGCCATCAGCGCCATTTCGGATTCGGTCAAATCAGCCACGGCCTGGGCGTCCACATCTCTCACGTGGGCCGCCCGGAAGGCCGGCAGGCGCTCCCGCAGCGGGTCGTAATAGTTCTTCCAGGCCGACCACGGCAACGGAAAATGGCCAACCACTTGCCAATCCCGTTCGCCCGCCGCCGTCAGATTGGCCTCGATGTCACGCATGGCCGGATATTCCATGTCCAGGAAAGTCTTTAACTCCGCTGGCCGATCCGACCGAA
>JAGTSD010000090.1 GCA_018262135.1 Pseudomonadota bacterium
ATCGTTGTCTTGCAGGTCGCCCTGGTAGTGGACCAGGTAGTTGATGAAGTAGTTACCGGGGGGAGGCAGGGCGCCGGCCATGAAGTTTTCAGCGCCGAGCGGATATTGCTGGGCGCCCTCGAAAGCCAGGACGGTGGGGCTGGCCAACAGCGCCGGCGTCGCCAGCAACAGGATGGTTTTCAGATTCTTCATTGTTATGGTCTCCTTTCAAAAAGATTGACCCTCTCCCAGCGGGAGAGGGCTTAGGTTTCAGGCCAGGTCGCCGATTTCCAGGGTTCCCAGGTCGCCGCGCATCTTGGCCATGTCCTGCGCCAAATCCTCGATCATGTCTTCCTGACCGCCGACGGTGCCGCGCCGGCCCAGTTCCACCAACACGTCGCGCGCCGAGACGCCGTACTTGGCTTCCGCGCGCTTGGCGAACAACAGGAAGGAGCTGTACACACGGGCGTAACCCAGGGTCAGCGAGTCGCGGTCGATGCGGATGGGGTGATCCATCAGCGGGGTGACCAGGTCTTCGGCACGTCCATCAGCTTGTAGAGATCGATGCCGGTCTCCACCTCCATGCGGTCCAGCACGGCGGTGAACTAAAGTGGACCCCGAAAAATGGACCAGGGAGTTAGATAGAATGCCACGCAGCGAACGAGGAGATCGACGTAGCAAGAAAGCAGTTTAGCAGCGAGTTCAAAGCCAAGGTGGCGCTGGAAGCCCTCAAGGGCGAAAAGACCATCGCTCAACTCTCGTCGGAGTACGGGGTGCATGCGACCCAGATCAATGCTTGGAAACAACAGGCCCAGGAAAAGCTGCCCGAGTTGTTTGGGCGGGCCGGCGAGATGGACGACAAGACGCGAGCAGCGGAGCAGGACCGCCTGTACCAACCGATTGGCCGGCTGCAAGTGGAGGTGGACTGGCTGCGAAGTTACCAAATATTCAGTCCGGCACAGCAAGGAAGTGCTCGGTGTCACACCGGAGGTCATGGAGGCGTTGCGGGTCTACGACTGGCCGGGCAATATCCGCGAACTGGAAAATATCATCGAGCGCGGCGTGATTCTGGCTCACCACCATGGCAAGATCGAACTGGCCGAACTGTTCCCCTCCATGACGATTGCTCGGGTCGCCGAACCCGCTGTCCCGTTTCCCACTACCCCGCCGGGCACCCTGGAAGAAACGGTCGATTTGCTGCTGGACCGCAATACTTCACTGCAAGAGTTGGAGAATCGCCTGCTGGATGCCGCCGTCACCCGCAGCCAAGGCAATCTCAGTTCCGCCGCCCGCCTGCTGGGGATGACTCGCCCGCAATTAGCCTACCGCTTGAAGAAAAGGGATTTATACCTTTAAGTAACAAAAATCCCCCGCCGCCGGCCGGGGAGCCTGCGACGGGGGAAGAGCCAGGGGGAAGTCGGCTAGAAAACAGTCAGATTCAGAATGCGTCGATGGGCAGCGTCATCAGCGAGTCGGCGCCGGCCTGAAGCTTGGCCAGATGAGCCATCGTTTCCGGCAACATCTTCTCCATGAAGAACTCGGCGCACACCAGCTTGTGCTGGTAGAACGCACGGTCAAAAGTATCGTCGTCCGGATTGGAGAGCTGGTTTTCGCAGATGCGCGCCACCTGCGCCCACTGATAGCCCAGGGTCACCAGCGCCATCATGTACAAATAATCCATGGACACCGCGCCGCCGTTGTCCGGGTTGGAAATGGCGTGCTGCATCAGCCACTGGGTGGCCTCGACCAGCCGCTCGAGCGCCTCGGTCAGCGGCTTGACGAAGGGCGACAGCGCGGCGTTGTCCTCGTACTTCTCGCAGAACTCGCCGATCACGGCGAACAGCAACTGAATCGCCCGGCCCTTGTTGGCCGGCAGCTTGCGGCCGATCAGGTCCAGCGCCTGGATGCCGTTGGCGCCTTCGTAAATCTGGGCGATGCGGGCGTCGCGCACGAACTGCTCCATGCCCCACTCGGCGATGTAGCCGTGGCCGCCGAAGCATTGCAGGCACAGGTTGGCGGTGTTGAACCCCATGTCGGTGAAATAGGCCTTCATCACCGGGGTCAGCAGGCCCAGCAAATCCTCGGCCTTGCGCCGCGTCTCCTCGTCGGGGTGCTTGCGGGTGACGTCCACCATCAGGCCGGCCCAGCAGGCCAGCGCCCGCGCGCCATCCTTGAAGACCCGGGCCGTCATCAGCATCCGACGGATGTCGGGGTGAACGATGATCGGATCCGCCGGCTTGTCGGGGAACTTCGCGCCACGCAGCGAACGGCCCTGCACCCGGTCCTTGCAGTAGGCGACGGCGTTCTGATAGGCCACCTCGGCCTGGCTGATCCCTTGCGCCGCCACGCCCAGCCGGGCCGCGTTCATCATGATGAACATCGTCCGCAGACCCTTGTGCTCCTCGCCGATCAGGTAACCGACCGCGCCATCGTAGTTCATTACGCAGGTCGCGTTGCCGTGGATACCCATCTTCTCTTCGAGGGAGCCGCAACTCACCGCGTTGCGGTCGCCCAGGCTGCCATCGGGGTTGACCAGGAACTTGGGCACGATGAACAGGCTGATACCCTTGACCCCTTCCGGGCCGCCCGGAATCTTGGCCAGCACCAGGTGGATGATGTTCTCGGCCAGATCGTGCTCGCCGGCGGAAATGAAGATCTTGGTGCCGGTGACGCGATAGGTGCCATCGGACTGCGGCTCGGCCTTGGTGCGCAGCAGGCCCAGATCGGTGCCGCAGTGCGGCTCGGTCAGATTCATGGTCCCGGTCCACTGGCCGGCGATCATCCGGGGCAGATAGAGCGCCTTCTGTTCCTCGGTGCCGCCGATTTCGATGGCCTCGATGGCGCCGCTGGTCAGGCCGGGATACATGGTGAAGGCCATGTTGGCCGAGGCCATCATTTCGCTGATAGCCAACCCGAGCACGTAAGGCAAACCCTGGCCGCCGTAATGAGGATCGCCGATCAGTCCGGTCCAGCCGCCTTCGATCAAAGCCTTATAGGCATCCTTGAAACCGGTCGGGGTGGTGACCTTGCCGTTTTCCAGCCGGCAGCCTTCCCGGTCGCCAACCTTGTTCAGCGGTTGCAAGACTTCCTGGCTGATCTGGGCCGCGCCTTCGAGAATGGCGGCGATGGTTTCCGGCGTGGCCTCGTCGAAACCGGCCAGCACGCCGTTATAGCGCTCGATCTTGAGCAGTTCGTGCAGGATAAACTGGATATCGCGAACGGGAGCAGTATAGCTGGGCATGAGCGTAATCCTGGGTTGCGTTGGGTAGCGTATTCCGAACCGACCAGCGGACGATTCGCTAATTGACAATCTGGCGCCAAATCGGCAGTCTCGACCAGTTTTTACAAGACTTGACGATTGGGCGACGGTACATCCACGCGACCGGCGTTTTTACAGATTATCTTTTTATTTCAATAACCTATGGACAAGCCGCGCCATGATCAAAAGGATAAACGCAAAAATTAGAATAAACACCCTAATCTGAAAAAATGTTCCAGCGATTCAAACCATTGTGGCGCAACATCGCGGTTTATGGCGGATTGCGACCAGTTTGAACAAAATTGACAGTTTTCAGGGTGATCACGGCAATTTTGAGGATTGGGCAGGAGCGGGCCTGCGGGAAATTCAACAGGTGGCCGTCCAGCGGCGGACTGCTACAATCGTCCGCGGTTTTCATCAGCCTCCCGGCCATCGCTATCCTTTGGACCGAGCCGCATTCCGCGCCAACGAACCCTGTCGCAATCCCAAGCATGAGCCTGCTCAGCCTGCAAGACCTGACCAAAAGCTTCGGCGGCCTAACCGCCGTTAACGAGGTGTCTTTCACCGTCGAGGAGGGCGCGGTCGTAGGGCTGATCGGACCCAACGGCGCCGGCAAAACCACCGTGTTCAATCTGATCACCGGCAACTACCAGCCCGACCGGGGACGGATTACGTTCGCGGGCACCGTGCTGAATGGCCTGCGCACGCACCGCATCATCGCCCTGGGCATCGCCCGCACCTTTCAAAACATTCGGTTGTTCCAGAACCTGACTGCCCTGGAGAACGTGCTGGCCGGCTGCCATTACCGGATGCGCTCCGGGATAGCCGCCGCCATGCTGCGCTGGCCAGCCCAGCGCCGGGAGGAGGAAACCGCCATCGCGGCGGCAGTGCGGGAATTGAATTTTGTCGGCTTGGGCGGGCAGGCGCTTACGCTGGCGAAAAACCTGGCCTACGGCGACCAGCGCCGGCTGGAAATCGCCCGGGCGCTGGCCACCCAGCCGCGCCTGCTGATTCTGGACGAACCGGCCGGCGGGATGAACGAGCAGGAAACCGAGGCCCTGATCGGACTGATCGAACAAATTCGGGGGCGAGGCATCACCACGCTGCTGATCGAACACGACATGCGCCTGGTGATGCGGGCCTGCGAAAAGCTGGTGGTGCTGGAGTACGGCGGCAAGATCGCCGAGGGGCCGCCGGAGCAGGTGCGCCACGATCCGAAGGTGATCGAGGCCTATCTGGGCGCGGAAGACGAGGCGTAGGACCGATTGGCGCCGATGGCGGTATCGGCCTACGGTAGCACGTCCTCGCTGCGCAGATGGGATTCCGGTGGTTGTGGCCCCGGTTCGCCGAGCGGTTCGTTGACGAACAGCGGGCACGGTCGGGCGCTGGCCCGCCAGCGGTCGGCAAACTCGCCCCAGTGGGGATGTTGTTCCCGGCCTGCCTCGAGGTAATCCAGCAGGTTTTGCACGCTGGCGTTGTGGCCTCGGGCGCTGACGCGGGTGCTGAAGCAGGCCCAGCGCAGATAGAGCACGTAGGTGTTGAGCACGTCGCCTTCGCAGTACTGGTTGATAGCGGCGTAATCGCCGGCGGCGGCCTGATCGGCGACGTTCTCGGCGCGGCCGTTCCACTTGCCCGGCAGACCCAGCGCCTGAGCCGCCTCGTCCAGTCCCAGCTTGGGCGAGGCGCCGAAGTCGCCCAGCACGTCCATCAGGTCGCAGTGCCAGTTGCTCTCGAAACGGTAATCGTAGCCGAAGCGCGGGTCGGTGCGATGCCAGTTGAACGCGGTGAGGCCGTGGATCAGCGAACGCTGCTTGAGCACGGCGACATCGAAGCCGCGCCCGTTCCAGGTGACCAGCCGGGGTTTCTGCTTGTCCACCAGTTGCCAGAACCCGGCCAGAATGTCCCGCTCGCCGCGTTCGACGATGCTGGCCGCGCCCAGCTTGCGAATGGTGTAGCGTTCGCTCTGCCCGTCATGCTCGATGCGCGCCAGCAGGAAACCGAGCGTGAGGATCTCGTGCTGGATCGGTTTGGCAAAAGCCCCGGGATCGCGGCCCTCGGGCAGAATCGCCGCTTCGGGGCGGGTTTCGAGGTCAACGACGAGCAGGTGAAGGGGATTGGCCATCGGCAGTCCTGATAGTCAAAACGGAAATAACCCGGATGTCGTTTACATATCCTCACCCAGGGGGCGGGTAAAGGTATATTGAGCGGGCTCCACGACCAGTTGTTGCGCGGCCTGGCCGGTGCTGCCGTTGATCAGGGTGAACGGCAGTCCGACGACGAATACCGCCGCGCCGAGCACCGTCGCGACCAGTCCGCCAGGTCGCGCGATGAGGAGATCGGCGGCGGTCGCATCGGCACTCGGGGGCGGCAGGTATGAAGGATCGTCTTGCGCGCTGGCCAGACTGGCCGTCAAGGTCAGGGTCGCCGCCAGGATTGCCACGGCGCTTCGCTTGGTGATCGCTTGGTACATGGCTTTGCACCTCTCGGTTATGATTCGAGCGTCGGTTCCCAGGAAGGAACCCCCTCCGTGCGGATTATACAATAACAAATTCAGTAAATTGGATGGCGCATTCGGTCACTGGATTCCGCGGATGGCCTGTTGGATCCGCATCGAAACCTTTCTTGACCCGTGGAATCCTGGCATTTAGATTTAACTCGCAGGCAAGCGCGGGGTTGGTAGAGGTCGCTGGCGACGGCGGCAGCCCGAGTGGGTGGGAACCGCGAACCTGGGGCCTGCATTTTTTATTTCAGGTTCTGGAAAACTGTTAAGTATGGCAGCGACTTGAACAGCGAAGTCAGGTCATCTGGCCAGAATTTTACGCCATACCCTTCCAAAACGCCCCAGTGCCGGTAGAAGGTGAGCATCATGAGGCGGATATAATATGTCCAATCCATTCTTCGACCACCCCATCCTGAACTCCCCCTACGAGCGCCCTTCACGGCATTGGGAACTGGATGAAACCGGGCAACCTACCCAGCAGATTCTGGATTATCGGCGACGTGCGCAGTTCATCACGCCCATCCCGAAACCCAGGAAGCAAAAGAAGGTAGCCAGTCAGGAGGGGATCGTTTTCGATGAGGGCAGTGGGCTTTCCACCGCCACCCAGCAATACGACCCCACGTCGATCATCAACGAGGTGCGCGGGTCGGTGGATACCTGGCGGGCGTTGCCGAATCCAGCGCAGTGGCAGGTGACGCCCGAAACCGCCCGCCTGCTCCAGCACTGGCGTCATCACCCGTTCAATGGCCTTCGCCCATTCTTCTGTCAGGTCGAGGCAGTGGAAACAGCGATCTGGCTGACCGAAGTTGCGCCGCATTCAAAGCGTGGTAAAGAGTTGCTGGACCACCTGGCCGGCGCCAACCAGAACGCCAATCCCGAGTTACTCCGGCTGGCTCTCAAGCTGGCTACCGGCGCCGGTAAGACCACGGTCATGGCGATGCTGATTGCCTGGCAGACCATCAATGCCCTGCGTCGTCCATGGAGCGAGAAATTCACGCGCGGTTTTCTGATTTGCACGCCGGGCCTGACCATCAAGGATCGGCTGCGCGTGCTCCAACCCCACGACCCGGACAGTTATTACCAGGATCGCGAACTGGTCCCCAGCGATCTGCTGAACGATCTGCGGCGGGCGAAGATCGTCATCACCAACTACCACGCCTTCCGCTTGCGCGAGCGCGTCGAATTGTCCAAGGGTGGGCGGCAACTGCTCCAGGGCCGCACCGGCGAGGCCCCGAAAACGCTGGAAACCGAGGGCCAGATGATCCAGCGGGTCATGCCCGGCTTGATGGGCATGAAGAACATCCTGGTCATCAACGATGAGGC
>JAGTSD010000438.1 GCA_018262135.1 Pseudomonadota bacterium
CCCCTCTCCCACCAGGGGCGAGGGGAGCGAATCGTTAGCCACACCCACTGTCCACGGTCCACTGTCCACGGTCCACTCTCCCACTCACCTCGTCGTCCCCGAAAACAGCAAAGGCTGGAGCTACCGCCGCCTGTTCGCCGAGCACCTGCGGGGCGCCCGCCAGATCACGGTCACCGATCCCTACGTGCGTCTGTTCTTCCAGATCAAGAACCTGATGGAATTTCTGCAACTGGTCCACGAACTGGTTCTCGAGGGCGACGAAGCGGAAGTCCTGCTGATCACCCAATCCGACCGGGAAAGCTGCGTCAAACAGGCGGAGAATCTGAACCAGATCGTGGAAGCCTTCACCGGATCGCGCGTGGCCTTCACCTGGAAACTGGACCACAACCCCAACTTCCACGCCCGCAGCATCACCACCGACACCGGCTGGAAAATCACCCTCGACCGGGGGCTCGACATTTTCCAGCGCTATGACTCCGGCCCGTTTTCCCTCGCGCAGGCGATGCAGGAGGCCCGGCTCACCCGTGGGGCCGAGGTGAGCTACCTCAAGATCGGATAGAACCATACTATTGCCGTTCACTTTGACTGAAACAGATCTCCAGCATGTCATGTCTTTAGCGACCCGATGGCTGATCGCTCTTACCTTCCCGCTATGCAGCCTCGCCAGCCTGGCCCACGGTCAGGCTGCAACGCCTGCCAATACCCTCTCGCCGCTGGGCATGAACATCAGCGGGCTGGCCTATTGGAGTACGGAATGGCCGTTGCTCGATGAGATGAAACGGGGGCGGTTCCGATGGCTGACCCAGTGCAATCGCCCCATGGGCGGCTGCGATCACCTGCAAGCGCCAGCCAGCGACTGGGACACTCGCGAACAGAGCCTGCTCGATCTCGACCCGAACGGCTGGGTGCGCTCGCTACCCGCCGCCGGCGATGCCCTGGCCAACTATCGCGCCGTCGCTACCCTGCTGCTGAGCGGCAACGGCGCCAGTTACCCGTCCGGCCAGTACACCGTGCTTTATGACGGCGAGGGCCGCCTCGAATACGCCCACGACGCCGTCAGGAACAGCGCACTGTCCCAGCCGGGGCGCGACGTGCTGGACGTAAAGGCGAGCAACAGCGGCATCCTGCTGCGCATCACCGCCACCGATCCCAAAAAAACCGGCAACTATCTGCGCAATATCCGGGTCATCTGGCCGGGCGGCATTTGTAATGGCGATCCATTCGACTACGCCGAAAGCGCCGAGGCCTGTCAGGCCTGGGCTGGCGTTTATACCCCCTTCACCGAAATTTACGACACCCAGCGATTCCATCCGCTGTTGCTGCGCGATTTGCGTCCCTACCGGGCGATCCGCTTCATGGACCTGCTGGCGACTAACACCAACACGCTGGTGGAGTGGGCCGACCGGCCCCGGCTGGAACACGCCCGCTGGAGCGGTCCCAACGGCGCGCCGCTGGAACTGGCGCTGGAACTGGCGGTGAAATTGAACGCCGATCCATGGATCAATCTGCCGGTGCGGGCCAGCGACGACTACACCATCCAGGCCGCCCGGCTGGCTCGAACCCTGCTGAAACCCCACCAGCGTATTTACGTCGAATACGCTAACGAAGTCTGGAACGATGCGTTCGGCGCCGGCGCCTGGGTCCAACAACAGGCAATCCAGCGCTGGCCGGACCGGTCCGGCGGCCCCTCATCCTTCACCCGCCGCATCAATGGCTACGGCCAGCGCACCGTCGAACTGTGCGCGTTGTGGAAACAGGAATGGGGCCTGGAACGCAGCCGGGTAGTCTGCGTCATGGGTGGGATGAGCGCGAATGCCTGGGTCAGCGAACAGGCGCTGCAATGCCCGCTTTGGGCGGCGGAAAACGGCGGTCACGCCTGCGCCGAAGGGGTGGACGCACTGGCCATTGCTCCCTACTTCGGCCACCACCTGGGCATCACCAAAAACGCTGGCACGGTCGCCGAGTGGACCACGCGCGAGGATGGCGGGCTGAACCTGCTGTTTCAGGAACTCGCCCAGGGAGATGTGCTGAACAGTCCCGGCAACCTGGCGCTGCCGACGGTCAATGCCCAGATCGCCCGGCACCGTGCCCTGGCCGACCGCTACGGGCTGGCACTGCTGGCCTATGAAGGCGGCCAGCATCTCGCGGGCATCGGCTCAGCCCAGAATGACAGCCGGCTGGAAACCCTGTTCACTACCGCGAACCGAGACCCACGCATGGGCGATCTGTATGCGGCATACCTGGCGAACTGGCGGCAGCAGGGCGGCCAGTTGTTCGTGGCCTTCAACAGCGTCGGCCGCTATGGCAAATACGGCAGTTGGGGCGCCAAGGAACATCAAACCCAGACCGGCGCCCCCAAGCACGACGCGCTGCTGCGCTTCATCGCCGCCAACCCCTGCTGGTGGCCGGGCGGTGCCGGGGTCAAATAGGCCGCTGTCGGAACGACGCGCATAAAAAAACCGCCAGCAAGTCCGGCTGGCGGTTAAATACAGGATATTGAGCTTAAAACACGCTTCGCTGTGGGAAC
>JAGTSD010000439.1 GCA_018262135.1 Pseudomonadota bacterium
CGCCTCGCGCACCTACCTGGGACTCGACTCCGATCGCGACCGTGGCCAGTTTGTCCGCTACCTGCTGCGGCAGGCGCATTTCCTGGAGTTTCTCGACGCTGCCGATTACTCGCGGCGGCTGGTGTGCAAATCGCCGATCAATCGCGAGGTCTCTTTGTCGCTGCAGCTGGTGCCGTTCGGCGAGGGCAAGAAACTGCTGGTTGCGCGCGACATCACCGAACTCGAGCGGGTCGACGCCATGCGGCGCGATTTCATCGCCAACGTCTCGCATGAGCTGCGCACGCCACTGACGGTCGTCGGCGGTTTCGTCGAAACCCTGGCCGATGCCCCCGATCTGCCCGCCAGCGAATCTCGCCGCTATTTCGACCTGATGCTCGACCACACGCGGCGCATGCAGCGTCTGCTGGACGATCTGCTGACCCTGTCACGCCTCGAAAGCGCCGATCATTCGCTGAAGGATGAACTGGTCAATGTCCAGGAGCTCGCCCAGGCGTTGAAAGCCGAAGCGGAGTCGCTGAGCCGTGGCCGGCATCGGGTCAGCTTGCAGCTCGACAGCGGCGCCTGGTTGAAAGGCAACCTGCAGGAAATCCGCAGCGCGCTCGGCAATCTGGTATCGAATGCCGTGCGCTACACCCCCGAAGGCGGCGAAATCATCCTCGCCTGGCGTGAGTGCGATGGGGAAGCGGTGTTCTCCGTGACCGACTCCGGCGAGGGCATCGCCGCCGAACACATTCCGCGCCTGACCGAGCGTTTCTACCGCGTTGACCGCAGCCGCTCGCGCGAGACTGGCGGTACCGGCCTCGGTCTCGCTATCGTCAAGCACGTGCTCACCCGCCACGGCGCGCGCCTGGAAATCCAGTCCATCCCTGGCAAGGGCAGCACTTTCTCGGCCATTTTCCCCGCCCAGCGCCTGCAGCATGCACCGGAAAGCGGCAAGATCATTCCGTTTCCGGAGCGCGAGCAAGCCGCAGGCTGAGGGCCTGGCTCAACTGAGGGTTCAGTCCCCCCGGCGCCGCGTGCGCCGCACTCCGTTTCCGCTCGCCCCAAACCGGATTGGGGAAATGCGGGTCGTCCGCAAAACGTGGAATCACATGCCAGTGCAGATGCGGCACCACGTTGCCGAGCGAAGCGAGGTTGATCTTGTCGGGCGTCATCACCTCGCGCAGCGCGGCTTCGGCTGCCATCACCACACGCAGCAAGGCCTGCTGATCGGCCGCCGGCAGGTCGGTCATTTCCTTGACGTGCACGTTGAGGATGACGCGCAGGAAGCCAGGGTGATCCGGTTCATCGGCGAGGACGATGCGGCAAAAGTCATCCTGCCACAGCACCGTTCCGCCCGGTGTATCGCACAGGGGACAGTTCACAGCAGCACCCGCTCGATGCCGCCGTTGCCTACCTGTGTGAGGTAGCTCGCCATCCAGTTTTCTCCCAGCAGATTCTTCGCCAATTCGATCACGATGTAATCCGGCTCGGTGCCGGCATCGTCGCTGTAGCGCGCCAGCCCCTGCAGGCACGAGGGGCAACTGGTGAGGAGCTTGACCGGCTGCGTGCCGGGGCCGAGCGCGGCGACGCCGGCGCGGATTTCCTCTTCCTTGCGGAAGCGGATCTGGGTGGAGATGTCCGGGCGGCTGACGGCGAGCGTGCCGGATTCGCCGCAGCAGCGGTCGGACAAAGACACGCCGCCGCCCAGCAGCGCATTGGCGACCTTCATCGGCGCGTGGGTCTTCATAGGCGTGTGGCAGGGGTCGTGGTAAAGGTATTTCTCGCCGCTGACACCTTCCAGTTTCACGCCTTTCTCCATTAAATACTCGTGGATGTCGAGCAGGCGGCAGCCGGGGAAGATCTTCCCGAATTCGTATTTCAGCAACTGGTCCATGCAGGTGCCGCACGACACGATCACGGTCTTGATGTCGAGGTAGTTGAGCGTGTTGGCGACGCGGTGGAACAGCACGCGGTTGGCAACGGTGATCGCCTCGCCCTTGTCGGCCTGGCCGCCGGCGATCTGCGGGTAGCCGCAACACAGGTAACCGGGTGGCAGCACGGTCTGCACGCCGAGTTCGAACAGCATCGCTTGAGTGGCAAGCCCCACCTGGGAGAACAGCCGCTCCGAGCCGCAGCCGGGGAAGTAGAACACCGCGTCGGAGTCGTCGGAGAGCTTGGCCGGGTTACGGAGAATGGGCACGATGGACGGATCTTCCAGCCCCAGCAGCGCGCGCGAGGTTTTCTTCGGCAGGCCGCCGGGCATTGGTTTGTTGACCAGATGGATGACCTGCGCGACGAGCCTGGGCCGGCCTAGAGAAGCGGGCGGGTTCTGTGTCTGCGCCTGGATCAGGCCCAGGCGCTTGAACAGCGTGTGCCCCAACCGCTGGCCGGCGTAGCCCCACTCGATCAGCGGTTTCCTCAGGGCCTTGATGGTGGCGGGGTCGGTTGCGTTGAGGAAAGCCATCGACGCCCAGGTGCCGGGGTTGAATTTTTTCTTGCCCTGCTTGCGCAGCAGGTTGCGCATGGCGATCGACACGT
>JAGTSD010000440.1 GCA_018262135.1 Pseudomonadota bacterium
CTTTCGTCCTGCTCAGCCTGCAAGGGCTGTCCGAGACCATCAAAAACATCGCCGTGCTGACCGGTGATCGGCCCATGCCCCACTTCAAGGGCGGGCACTGATATGGCCGAATTCGTGATCGCCAACATGGCGCCGATCATGTTCTCGGCGCTGATCGTGTTCCTGCTGATCGGCTATCCAGTGGCGTTTTCGCTGGCGGCGGTCGGCATGGTCTTTGGCCTGCTCGGCATCGAACTGGGCCTGCTCACCCCCAACCTGCTCCAAGCCTTCCCGGACCGGGTGTTCGGCATCATGAAGAACGAGATACTGTTGGCGGTGCCGTTCTTCACCTTCATGGGGCTGGTGCTGGAACGCAGCGGCATGGCCGAGGACCTGCTGGACACCATCGGCCAGTTGTTCGGCGGCGTGCGCGGCGGGCTGGCTTATGCGGTGATCCTGGTCGGCGCGCTGCTGGCCGCCACCACCGGCGTGGTCGCCGCCTCGGTGATCGCCATGGGCCTGATCTCGCTGCCGATCATGCTGCGCTACGGCTACGACAAGGCGCTCGCCGCTGGCGTGATCGCCGCCTCCGGCACCCTGGCGCAGATCATCCCGCCCTCGCTGGTGCTGATCGTGATGGCGGATGTGCTCGGCCGCTCGGTCGGCGACATGTACAAGGGCGCTTTCATTCCCGGCTTCGTGCTGATGGGGCTCTACATCGTGTGGGTGTTTCTAAACACCCTCTTCCGGCCCCACGCCACTCCAGCGCTGCCGCCGGAAGCGCGCACCCTGCACGGCTGGGCGCTGGCCTGGCGGGTGGTGGTGGCGATGATTCCGCCGCTGCTGCTGATTTTCCTGGTGCTGGGCAGCATCTTCATCGGCTGGGCCACCCCGACCGAGGGCGGCGCGCTGGGCGCGGTCGGCGCGCTGGCGCTGGCGCTAAGCCGGGGCAAGATGAACCGCACGCTGCTGGTCGAGGCGATGACCGCTACCGCCAAGGTCACCAGCTTCGTCATCTTCATCCTGATCGGCTCCAGCGTGTTCAGCCTGGTGTTCCGGGGCGTCAACGGCGACTTGTGGGTGGAGCATCTGCTGCTCGACCTGCCCGGCGGGCAACTGGGCTTCCTGATCGTGGTGAACACCCTGGTGTTCCTGCTGGCGTTCTTCCTCGACTATTTCGA
This sequence comes from Pseudomonadota bacterium, assembly GCA_018262135.1. GTDB lineage: Bacteria > Pseudomonadota > Gammaproteobacteria > Competibacterales > Competibacteraceae > Contendibacter. Next base: position 1,161 of record JAGTSD010000440.1, read on the forward strand.
GATCAGCTTCATCATCCTGCCGCTGCTGGCCCCGGTCGTGGAAAAGCTGGGGATTGATCTGGTCTGGTTCGGCATCCTGATGGCGGTGAACATGCAGACCTCGTTCCTGCACCCGCCGTTCGGGTTTTCGCTGTTCTTCCTGCGCAGCGTCGCCCCGGCCACGGTGCGCACCAGCGACATCTACTGGGGAGCGATCCCGTTTGTGGTGATTCAGGTCCTGATGGTGGCCCTGATCATCATCTTCCCGTCGCTGGTCACCATCGGTTTCGACCGGCCGTTGCATTCGGGCGAACCCACGCCGGTGCAAATCCTGGCGCCGCAGGAGGATCAGGGCGGTTCTGGAGTGGATGCGCCGCCGGACGATACGGCCGATCTGTTCAGGCAGTTGGCGCCTCCGCCTCAGCAGTAGCGTCCTTTCCCCTCACCCCAACCCCCTCCCACCAGGGGAGAGGGGCGCTTGGCTTGGTCAGCGTTACTTCTTGGCCCGCAACTGCGATTGCATGAAGCTCGCCAGGGTATTTTCCGCCAGTCCCATCCAGATGTCCGAGACTTGCTGGAAGGCGCGCTGCGAATCGTAAATCTTCTTGAAGTCCGGATTCTTGGCCGACTCCTCGGCGTAAATCTTCTGCGCCGCCTCGTAGGCCGCCTTCATCGCATCGTCGGGATAGCGCTTGAGTTGCGCGCCATTTTGCACCAGCCGCTGGATCGCCGGCGGATTCTTGGCGTCATAGGCGGCCATCATCCGCAGATTGGCTTCGGCGGCGGCGGTCTCAAACGCAACCTGATAGGGCTTGGGCAGCTTTTCCCATTGCTCCTTGTTGACGTAGAACGAAATCGTCGGCCCCGGCTCCCACCAGGACGGGTAATAATAGAACTTGGCGACCTTGTAGAACCCCAGTTTTTCGTCGTCGTAAGGCCCCACCCACTCGGCGGCGTCAATCGCGCCACGCTCCAGCGCCGGATAAATTTCCGGACCAGGCAGCAACTGCGGCACCGCGCCCAGCGCCAGGAATACCTCCGCGCCGAAGCCGGGAATGCGGATCTTCAAGCCCTTCAGATCGTCCAGCGATTTGATTTCCTTGCGGAACCAGCCGCCCATCTGGGTGCCGGTATTGCCGCCCAGGAAATTGACGACGTTGTATTTGGCGAAGAATTCCCGCAACAGCGCCTGGCCCTCGCCATAGTAGTACCAGGCGTTCATCTGGCGGACGCTCAGGCCGAACGGAATCGTGGTTTCGAGGGAGAACGCCTTGTTTTTGCCGTGGTAGTAGTAGCCGCAGGTATGGCCGCACTCCACCGTATTCTGCTGGACGGCGTCCAGCACCCCGTTCGGCGGCACAATTTCGCCACCG
>JAGTSD010000091.1 GCA_018262135.1 Pseudomonadota bacterium
CCAGGTTCCACAAAGGAACCAAGGTTAGGCGCGGATGGGCGAGCACTGTTCCTTATCCCTGGGAGAAGCCTACTACGTCTGGTTTTAATGAGAAATGATGGTCGTAGAGATGGGTGAGTGTGCGTTGCTTGAATGCAGCGGCGTGTTTCGGTTTGGGGATCGGCCGGGATGCGATCCAGCCATTGCGGCGGATTCGGCCAGTTTTCCCGTAACTCGTTGATGAAGCACGACTGGGTAGCGCTGCGCTCTTTCAAGGGTACTGTCCTGCCAGGTCGCGAGAAGGCCTGGCGGGACAGGGTAGGGGCGGGCATTCGCTATTGATCGTACCGCATCTTGACGTAGGACCCCGGCGCATCCTCAATCGGGTTCAGCTTGCCGTCGCCCGGCGTGCGGGCGGGGACCTGCGGGCCAGCGTGAGGTTGCAGCCAGGCCAGCCAGTCCGGCCACCACGAGCCGTCCTGCTTGACCGCGTCCTTGAACCAGTCATCGGGATTGGGCGGGGTATTGGGATTGAGCCAGAAGCCGTATTTGTCGGACGAGGCGGGATTGATGACCCCGGCGATGTGGCCGGACCCGCTCAGCACGAACTTCACCGGCCCGCCGACCAGTTGCGTGCCAGCGTAGGTGGATTTCCACGGCGCGATGTGATCCTCGTAGGCCGACAGGAAGCAGACCGGCGTCTTGATCTTGCGAAAGTCGATGGGCACGCCCGCCAGGGTGATGCCGCCCGGCTCGCGCAGCAGATTCTTCTGGTACATGTTGCGCACGTAGAAGCTGTGCATGTCGCGGGGCATCCGGGTGGAGTCGGAATTCCAGTACAGCAGGTCGAAGGGGTAGGGGTCCTTGCCCAGCAGGTAATTGTTGACCACAAAGAACCAGATCAGGTCGTTGGCGCGCAACATGCTGAACACCCCGGCCATCTGGCTGCCGTCCAGATAGCCCCGCTCGCCCATTTGCTTCTCCAACAGGGTGATCAGTTCCTCATCAATGAAGACTTCCAACTCACCCGGCTCGCTGAAGTCGGTCATGCAGGCGAAGCAAATGGCGCTTTGCACCCGCTTGTCCTTCTTGGCGGCCATATAGGCCAGGGTGGTGAGCAGGATGGTGCCGCCCAGACAGTAGCCGGCGGTGTTGATTTCCCGCTCGCCGGTGGCCTGTTCGATAGCGTCCATCGCCTCCACGATGGCCAGCATGTAGTCTTCGAACTTCTTGTGCGCCAGCCGCTCATCGGGATTGACCCACGAGGTCATGAACACCGTGAAGCCCTGATCCACCATCCACTTGACCATGGAGTTCTTGGGCCGCATATCCATGATGTAGAACTTGTTGATCCACGGCGAAACGAACAGGAATGGCTTTTGATAAACGGTCGGCGTGCTGGGGTTGTACTGAACCAATTGCATCAACTCATTCTGGAAGACGACCTTGCCTGGCGTCACCGCGATGTTCTCGCCCGGCGTGAACGCCTTGAGATCGGTCATCTTGATCTGCAACTGGCCGCGCCCGCGTTCCAGGTCTTCCAGCAGGTTTTGCAGGCCCTTGACCAGGTTATCGCCGCCCGAATCGAGCGTGGCCTTGAGCACAGTGGGGTTGGTGTGGACGAAGTTGGTGGGCGCCATCGCGTCCACGAACTGGCGGGTGTAGAACTGCACCTTGCGGGCGGTCTTGTCGTCCAAACCCTCGACCTTGCTGACAAGTCCCTGCACGCTGTCGGCGGCGAGCAGATAGGACTGCTTGATGAAATCGAAGACAGCGTTTTCCGCCCATTGTTCGTCCGCAAAGCGCTTGTCGCCGGGCGGCGGCTTGATGACCGGCTGGGTTTCGTGCCCCAGCATCCGCTTGGAGGCGGATTGCCAGAGATCGAGGTAATTCTTCCAGAAATTGACTTGGGCCTCGATCAGCTTTTCCGGATTTTTCAGTAGCTTGTCGAAAAACTCCTGAAACGATTTACTGATGATGGCGGGATCGAGGAGCGGAATCTGATCGTTGCGCTCCTGGCGCTTGAGATATTCCTGCAACACTCGCTGGCTTTGTTCAATGATCTTGGAAAAATTCAGGGCCAGCTTGTTGAAATCCGCAGTCTTGGCGTCAGGAGCGGATGTCTTGGCGGTTTCGGTCATGGGGATGCCTCCTCGGACGGTGGTGACTCCCCATAACTATAGTTGAGGATTCAGGATGCGGCAGGTTCGGGGGCGGGTTCGGCGCAAGCTACCCGTTTCCCGGTCAGATCTGAGCGAATACCCGTCGGGCGGCGGCGAGGGTCGCTTGGATGTCTTCCTCGGTGTGCGCCGACGACATGAATCCCGCCTCGAACGCGGATGGCGCCAGATAGATGCCCTCGGCCAGCATCCCATGAAAGAACGCCTTGAACCGCTCGACATCGCAGGCGACCGCCTGGGCGTAGGTGGACACGGGTTCGCCGGTGAAGAAGATGCCGAACATTCCGCCGACGTGGTTCGCGGTCAGGGATATCCCCGCCTCGCGGGCGGCGGCGACCATGCCCTCGCACAGCCACTGCGTTTTGGCGGTGAGTTCAGCATGGAAACCCGGTGCGGAAATCAACTCCAGTGTCGCCAGTCCCGCCGCCATCGCCACCGGATTGCCCGACAGGGTGCCGGCCTGATAGATCGGTCCCAGCGGCGCCAGTTTTTCCATGATCGCCCGCCGGCCGCCGAACGCGCCCACCGGCATCCCGCCGCCAATGATCTTGCCCAGCGTGGTCAGGTCCGGGCTAATGTCGTACAACGCCTGCGCCCCGCCCAGGGCGACCCGGAAGCCGGTCATTACCTCGTCGAAAATGAGCACGCTGCCGTAGCGGTCGCACAGTTCGCGCAAGCCTTGCAGAAAACCGGGCGCGGGCGGGATGCAATTCATGTTGCCGGCGACCGGCTCGACGATGACCCCGGCGATTTCTTCACCGATCTGCCCAAAGGCTTGCCGAACCTGGTCGAGATCGTTGTAGGTCAGCGTCACGGTCTGCGCCGCCAGCGCTGCCGGCACGCCAGGCGAGGTGGGCACGCCCAGGGTCAGCGCCCCGGAGCCGGCCTTGACCAGCAACGAGTCGGAATGGCCGTGGTAACAACCCTCGAATTTGATGATCTTGTCGCGGCCAGTGAAGCCGCGCGCCAGCCGGATGGCGCTCATGGTCGCCTCGGTGCCGGAATTGCACATCCGCACCAGATCCATGGACGGGACGAGTTCCCGGATTCGGCGCGCCATCACAGTTTCAATAGCGGTGGGAGCGCCGAAGCTCAGACCGTTGGCGGCAGTGTCCTGAACCGCGCGCACCACCGCCGGATGGGCGTGGCCGGCGATCATCGGTCCCCAGGAGCCGACGTAGTCGAGATAGCGGCGATCATCCTCGTCGTAAAGCCAGGCGCCCGCGCCACGCTTGAAAAAGATCGGTGTCCCGCCGACGCCGCGAAAGGCGCGCACCGGCGAATTGACACCACCGGGAATGTGGTGTTGGGCTTCGGCGAATAGTTGCTCGGAACGAGTCATGGCAAAATTCCTCAGGCGAACAGGTTGGCGTAGCGGCGGGCGGCGGCCTGGATGTCGGGCTGGCCGAACACCCCGCTGACCACCGCCAGTGCATCGGCGCCCACATCCAGCAGCAGCGGCGCATTATCCGGGGTGATGCCACCGATGGCGACGATGGGAACGTTCAGCGCCGCGCGGGCTTTGCGCAGCAGAGCGACGGATGCGCGGATTTCGGTCGGTTTGGTCGGCGAGGGAAAAAAGGCTCCGAACGCGACATAGTCGGCGCCGGCCCGCACAGCCTCCAGCGCCAAGTCCAGCCGGTCGTAGCAGGACACGCCGATGAGCGCATTCCCGCCCAGGCGAGCGCGGGCGATGGCAAACGCTGAATCGTCCTTGCCGACGTGGACACCCGCCGCGCCCACCTGGGCGGCCAGTTCTACGTCGTCGTTGATGATCAGCGGAACCTCGTGATGCTGACACAGCTCGTTGAGCGCCCTGGCCTGCGTCAGCCGGCGCGCATCGTCGTGGCTTTTATCGCGGTACTGGATGAGCCACGCGCCACCCAGAATGGCCTGTTCGACCGCCTCGGTCAGCCGGTCGTCGGGAATCAACAGGGCGTCGGTGATCGCGTACAGACCGCGACAGGATGGGTGCTTCATGATTGACCTCGGGCAGTGGTCGCCCAGAACAGCCGGTTGGGGAGCCATTGCCCGCCGCCGGCCCGATAACCAGCCTGCAGAGCTCGCCAGGCGTACTGCTGGGCGCCGTGGATGGCGGAGCAGATGGATTCTTCCAAATAGGGGTGGTGGCCCTGGGCCAGCAGGGCGGCGATAGCGGACGCCAGGGTGCAACCGGAGCCATGATACTCATGGGGCAGGCGCGGCCAGCGCCAGGTTTCCAGCAACCGGTTGTTGCCGTACAGGGTGTTGATCACCTCGGTGGGTGGTTCGGATTCGTGCCCGCCGGTGATCAGCACGTAACGACAACCACGCGCCAGCAGGGCCATGGCACAGGCCTCCAGGGTATCGGCTTCCGGCGCCAGTCGGCGGGCCTCGACGCTGTTCGGTGTCAGCACCGTGGTCAGGGGCAACAACAGGGTTTGGAGAGCCTCGATCAGCGCTGTGCTGGCCAGTTCGGTTCCGCCACCGGCCGCCAGCACCGGGTCGAGTATCACCGGGATATTGGGCCAGGCGGCGAACAGCCTGTGCAAGGCCGCAGCGTTGTCGGCGCTGCCGATTACCCCGACCTTGAACGCCGCCACCGGCATATCCTCCAGCACCACTTGCCCCTGGGCATATACCCGATCCGGGTCCACCGGCAACAGCGCCTGGACGTTGTGGGTGTCCTGCACGGTCAAGGCGGTGATGACCGGCGCGGGATGACAGCCCAGGCTGATCAGGGTTTCGATATCGGCGGCAATACCGGCCCCGCCGCTGGGGTCGTTGCCGGCCAGGGTCATGACCACGGGCGGTCGGGAAGGGTCGGTCAAGCCTTTGCTCCAAAAATTAGGTTGCAGGCAGGGCTGGGGATGGCGATACCTGAAATTTTACCCCGAATCCCGTGGAAAATTCCGAGCCGGAGCCAGGCAGGTTTTTCGGGATGCGTGGGCATGGGACAATGACCGGGCACGGTCACCCAATACCAAAGACGGGAGCGATATGAAAAGATATATGTGTGTGATTTGTGGATTTATTTATGACGAGGAAAAGGGTTGGCCGGACGATGGCATTCCGCCGGGCACCCCTTGGGACGACGTGCCGCCGACCTGGACCTGTCCCGAGTGCGGCGCCACCAAGGACGACTTCGAGATGATAGAAATTTAAGAGGGCGTGAACATGACCACTCATGCTGATCGCATTCAGCTCAACTCGAGCGATATTACCCAATTGTCGGTGGACGCTATCGTCAACGCCGCCAATCGTTCGCTGCTCGGTGGCGGAGGTGTGGACGGGGCGATTCATCGGGCGGCCGGGCCGGAACTGCTAGCCGAGTGCCGGACTCTGGGCGGTTGCGAAACCGGTCAGGCCAAGATGACCCGTGGTTACCGCTTGCCGGCTCGTTACGTCATCCACACCGTCGGGCCCATCTGGCAGGGCGGCGACGCGAGCGAATCGGACCTGCTGGCGGCCTGCTATCGCAACAGCCTGCAACTGGCAGTCGAGCATGGCGTTCGCACCATCGCCTTTCCCGCCATTAGTTGCGGGGTTTACGGCTATCCGCTGGATGAGGCGGCGCGCATCGCGGTCCGCGAGGTCAGGGCTTTTCTTGCCCATGACGGCCGGATCGAGACGGTCTATCTGGTCTGTTTCGGGCGTGACGTGCGTGAGGCTTACGAGCGGGCGCTGTAAGAGAAGGGGTCAGGTCTTGCCTTTTGCTCGTTCTGGGTATTGATAAGCAAAAGGCAAGACCTGACCCCGTTGTTTAAATCCGGATGAGGACGGGATGACCGGGATTTCCCTCGTTCTTGATCCACAGCGGAATTGCCCCGGAAAACGGCTGGTGTTTGCCGGCTAGCCCATCGTATTGATACATCAGAGTACGCGCGTGACCGTTCCGCTCCTCCTGAAGCTGGCGAAAGGCATCAGCCAGCAGGATCGCGAGTACATCCTCGGCGTGGGCGCGCCAGTAGGTTTCATCCATATCCATGACGGTTTGGCTTCCGCCACCAGTAGAGGTCGAGGGCGTGGGATAATATAGAAGACCCAGCAGCAGGATGCCGGCGGTCGCGAATAGCAGGACGGGCGGCAGGTAGATAGCAAAATTTCGGATGCGGCGGATCGTGTTGCGCATGACTCACCTCTGATGATGCCGACTGATGGGTTAAAATCTTGTACAATTCTTATGAAGTACGACGATAACTTATACAATATTTTTCGATAAAGTCCAGCAGGACGTCATAGATTATTATACGATTCTTTTAACCAAGTGTGGTAGTAGGATTTAGGGCATCATTCGACCCGAAGTTTGATCCCTGGCTGCAGGGGCTCGCGGCCGGCACCGTCCGGGAGCCCCTGCAGCCAGGTTGGAGGTTTTAGCCCTCCTGCTGCTTTTTGTAGGCAGCTTGCAGCTTTTGCTGGATGTCGGCTGGTACCGGGTCGTAATGGCTCAGTTCGACGCTGTACGAACCGAGACCGGCGGTCATGGATTTCAACTGCGACTCATAGCCTTCCAGCTCTGCCAGTGGCACCTGGGCGTTGATGATGCTCATGCCGCGCGGTCCGGCATCGGTGCCGGCGATGCGCCCGCGCCGGCTGGACAGGTCGCCGGTGATCGTGCCAACGCAGTCACCCGGTGCCCGAACTTCGAGGTTGACGATCGGTTCCAGCACGATCGGCTTGGCCTTGCTGACCGCGTCCAGAAAGGCTTCGCGGCCAGCGGTGACAAAGGCGATTTCCTTGGAATCCACCGGATGATACTTGCCGTCATAGGCGATGGCGCGCACGTCCTGCATCGGGTAGCCGGCGATGGCTCCTTCCAGCAACGCTTCGCGGACGCCCTTTTCCACCGCGGGCAGA
>JAGTSD010000441.1 GCA_018262135.1 Pseudomonadota bacterium
GAGTATGGGCCTTATCCAGTTCTACCCCGAGCAGTTGTTGCACCAGCGCCGCATAGCCGATCTGACTGCCGCAGCCCAGCACCAGCGCTGCCAGTTGGGTATCAAACACCGGGGCCGGGACCGCGCCACGCAGATGGAAAAAGAGTTCCAGATCCTGGTGCGCGGCGTGCAGCACCTTGGTGATGGCGGGGTCGTAGAGCAGATCCAGCAGGGGGTCCAGCGACGGCAATGCCAGCGGATCGATGCAGGCCACCCGATCGCTGCTGGCAATCTGGATCAGGCAGAGTTGGGGATAAAACGTCTGTTCGCGGATGAATTCCGTATCCAGCGCGATCCACGCTACGCCGCGCAGGCGGGCGCAGAAATCGATCAGCGCGGGTTGATCGACGATATAAAGGAAGTCGCTCATTCCCGCCGCCAGACGCCGGATTGGCCCCCGGTCTTTTCCAGCAGGCGGATGTCGGTCAGCGTCATGCCCCGGTCCACCGCCTTGCACATGTCGTAGACCGTCAGCAGCGCGACCTGCACCGCGGTCAGGGCTTCCATTTCCACCCCGGTGCGACCGTGGGTTTCCACCGTCGCCCGACAGTGGACCGCGTTTTTATCCGCGACCGGCTCCAAATCCACCGCCACTCGCGTCAACGCCAGCGGATGACAGAGCGGAATGAGATCGGCGGTGCGCTTGGCGCCCATGATGCCGGCGATCCGCGCCACGCCCAGCACGTCGCCCTTGGCGTGCGCGCCGGCCACGATCCGTTCGAGCGTGGCCGGCCGCAGGTGAATCCAGCCTTCGGCGACCGCTATCCGGCGAGTGACGTCCTTGTCGCCCACGTCCACCATGTGGGCCTCGCCGGCGGGGTTGAAATGACTGAGATCGGCCACGGCCCTACTTCATGGCCACCAGCAACGGCACGATCAGCAGCGCGACGATGTTGATGATCTTGATCAGCGGGTTGACCGCCGGGCCAGCGGTGTCCTTGTAGGGATCGCCGACGGTGTCGCCGGTGACCGCCGCCTTGTGCGCCTCGGAACCCTTGCCGCCATGATGGCCGTCCTCGATATACTTCTTGGCGTTGTCCCAGGCGCCGCCGCCGGCGGTCATGGAAATCGCCACGAACAGGCCGGTGACGATGGTGCCCATCAGCAGGCCACCCAGCGCCTTCGGGCCAGCCTCGGGACCCATCAGCCACGCCATGCCGAACGCGACCACGATGGGCGTCAGCACCGGCAGCAGCGACGGAACGATCATTTCCTTGATCGCCGCCTTGGTCAGCAGGTCCACCGCCTGCGAATAGTCGGGCTTGGTCGTCCCTTCCATGATGCCGGCGATTTCCCGGAACTGCCGGCGCACCTCGTGCACCACCGCGCCGGCGGCGCGACCGACCGCTTCCATCGCCATCGCCCCGAACAGGTACGGGATCATGCCGCCGATGAACAGGCCGATAATCACCACGGGGTCAGTCAGGGAAAAATCGACTTGAATATCGGCGATGGCCAGCTTGTGCTCGAAGTCGGCGAACAGCACCAGCGCCGCCAGCGCCGCCGAGCCAATCGCGTAGCCCTTGGTGACGGCCTTGGTGGTGTTGCCCACCGCATCCAGCGGGTCGGTGATGCCGCGAATCTTCTCGTCCATTTCCGCCATTTCGGCGATGCCACCGGCGTTGTCGGTGATCGGCCCGTAGGCATCCAGGGCGACGATGATCCCGGCCATCGACAGCATCGAGGTGGCGGCGATGGCGATGCCATACAGTCCGGCCCAGGAATAGGCCAGACCGATGCTCAGGCAGACGGCCAATACCGGTAATGCAGTCGCCTTCATCGATATCGCCAGCCCGGCGATGATGTTGGTGGCGTGACCGGTGGTGGAGGCTCGGGCGATGTCTTGCACCGGGCTGTATTCGGTCGCGGTGTAGTACTCGGTGACCACGACCATCGCTGCGGTCAAGGCCAACCCGACCAGCGCCGAACCGTACAGACCCCAGGGATTGTTGCCGTCCATGAACAGCCAGATGACCGGCAGGAAGGCCACCGCGGAAATCGCCCCGGCCACGCCCAGCCCACGATACAGGGCGTTCATGATCTTCCCGCCTTCGCGGGCCTTGACGAAGTAGGTTCCGACGATGGAGGCAATAATGGAAATGCCGCCCATCACCAGCGGCAAGATAATAGCGCTCTGCGCGGTGTCCCCGGTATACAGCAGGCTACCCACCAGCATGGTCGCGATGATGGTGACGGCGTAGGTCTCGAACAGGTCGGCGGCCATGCCGGCGCAGTCGCCGACGTTGTCGCCCACGTTGTCGGCGATGACCGCCGGATTGCGCGGATCGTCCTCGGGGATGCCGGCTTCGACCTTGCCCACCAGATCGGCGCCGACGTCCGCGCCCTTGGTGAAGATGCCGCCGCCCAACCGCGCGAAGATCGAGATCAGCGAGCCGCCGAACGCGAGCCCGACGAGCGGCTGGATCGCGTGGTGCAGGCCTTCCTTCATCAGGTTCGGGGCGTGGGT
>JAGTSD010000442.1 GCA_018262135.1 Pseudomonadota bacterium
TGTAGGCATACAGCGGCCGACTATCAGGTATGGTCTGGCGGGGGGTGTGAGCGAAGAGAAATTTTGTCAGCCAGTTCCTGTTGGTGTTGCCGTGCATGTTAATCATTTCAAAAGGCCTTTTTTAATTTGTACGTATTCCAAAAAATGTAGCAGAAAAATGAAATAATATGGATAGGGTGACATTTGAAAGGCGCATTTTGCCAGTGAGACAGCAAAAATGGTGGTTTTTTGTTTAAATGACAACCACTTATCTGGCTATTGCCCAGGTTCCGGGAGTCTCCCTTGATGAAGTTCTGGAAGCGCCGGCGTTCCCCTCATGCCCCGCCCTCGCCCAAACGACCTGAAGAACCATTGACCCGGGCGGCGCTGGCCTGGCTGCTGGCCGCGCTGGCGCTGGCGGTCGCGCCTCATGCCCAGGAATTGCCGGTCTGGCTGACCGTGCTGTTCGCCGGGCTGGTCGGCTGGCGCGGGTTCATCGCCTTCCGCGACCAGGCGCTGCCGCCCCGCTGGCTGCTGTTGATCGTCGCTGTGTTGGCCGGGGCCGGGGTGTTGATTGACTACCGGACCCTGTTTGGCCGCGACGCCGGGGTGGCGCTGCTGACCGCGATGACCGCCTGCAAGCTGCTGGAATCCCGCGCCACGCGCGATGGGGTGGTGCTGGTGTTCCTCGGCTATCTGCTGGTGATGAGCAACCTGCTCTACAGCCAGGAAATTCCGCGCGTGGCCTACCTGCTGGCGATCATCGTCGCCATCCTGACCGCTCAGGTGTTGATCCATCGCCAGCACGCGGGCCTGACCGCGTTCGCCCCCCTACGACTGGCGGGGCGGATGGCGCTGCTGGCGGTTCCGGTGATGCTGATTCTGTTCGTGCTGTTTCCCCGCATTCCCGGCCCGCTGTGGGGGCTCCCCAAGGATGCCTACAAGGGCCGCACCGGGCTGTCCGACCAGATGATGCCGGGGACGATCAGCGAACTGAGCCAGTCCGACGAAGTCGCGTTCCGGGTCCGCTTCGCCAGCCCCGTTCCGCCACCCAACCAGCGCTACTGGCGCGGGCCGGTACTGTGGCATTTCGATGGCCGGCGCTGGAGCCGGCCCGAGGAACCGCCGACCCAAACTCCTGCGCCCTTCACGCCGGAAGGCCCGGCGGTGGACTATGCGGTCGTGCTGGAACCCAGCAACAAAAGCTGGCTGTTCGCGCTGGATCTGCCCGCCCGCCTGCCGCCGAGCGCCAGGATGACCCCCTCGTTTCAACTGCTGCGCGATCAGCCGGTCAACGAGGTGTACCGCTACGAAATGCGGTCGTATCCGGCGTATCGGACCGGGGAACTGACTGCGACCGAACGCAGCCGTGGCCTGCAACTACCCTTGCGCGGCAATCCGCGCGCCCGGGAGCTGGCGGCGGACTGGCGCAAGCGCGACCCTCGGCCTGAGGCGCTGGTCAACGCCGCTTTGATGCTGTTTCGGGAGCAGCCGTTCTATTACACCTTGACCCCGCCGCTGCTGGGCGGCGAGATCGTGGACGATTTTCTGTTCCGCACCCGGCAGGGTTTCTGCGAGCACTACGCTAACGCCTTTGTGTTTCTGATGCGAGCGGCGGGCGTACCGGCGCGGGTGGTGACCGGCTATCAGGGCGGGGAAATGAACGCGCTGGGCGGTTATATGATCGTGCGCCAGTCCGATGCCCATGCCTGGGCCGAGGTCTGGCTGGCGGGGCGCGGCTGGGCGCGGGTGGACCCCACGGGCGCGGTGGCGCCCAACCGGGTCCAGGAAGGCATCTACGCCGCCCTGCCCGACGCCGGCGTTCTGCCGTTCCTGGCGCGGCGCGGTCGCGACAGCGAATGGCTGCGCCAGTTGGCGTTGAGTTGGGATGCCTTGAACAATGCCTGGAACGAGTGGGTGCTGGCCTACGGTCCCGACCGGCAGAAAGAGTTTCTGTCGGGGCTGGGTTTCGGGCCGATGGACTGGGGCCGGATGACGGTGGCGATGATGGTCGCTCTGAGCGGGTTTGGGGTGCTGTATGCCGGCTGGCGCTGGCGGAGTCGGTTGGCCCGCGATCCAGTGGCGCGGGCCTGGCAGCGGTTTTGCGCCCGGCTGGCCCGGCGCGGACTGGCGCGCGGCGCGACCGAGGGGCCGCTGGCCTTCGCCGAACGGGTGGCGTCCCGCCGGCCAGAACTGGCGCAATCGGTGGGGGAGATCGCGCGCCGGTATGCGGCGCTGCGTTATGGCCCGGTCGCGCCGCTGGCTGAGGTGCGCCAGTTGCAGCGGCTGGCGCGGCGGTTCCGGGGGTGAAGGGCGTCGCGTGGGAGCAGGCTGACCCACTCCCGCGAGCATTCCATGCGGGTGCTTAGAAACTGGCCCACAGCCGAACCGCCAGCAGATTGTCCACATCATCCAGGATTTGGTTGGCGACGGCAGTGCCGGGCAGACCGGGGGCTTCTACATCGCGGAACTGGTAGTCCGCCAGTAGGCGGAAGTGCTCGTTGAACCGATAGGTGATTCCCAGG
>JAGTSD010000092.1 GCA_018262135.1 Pseudomonadota bacterium
CGTCAGCCGTCCGGTAAAGGGAATACCTTCTCAGCTTTCCATAACTTGGCCCCTAGTGCTACACCACTATATGTTGTGGCTTCCACGGGAAGTCTCATAGAGTCCCAATTACTCGACTGCGCAGCCGATGCTTGGGAGAATTTGCTGAGTGTCTGTTCCGTATGCCCGTATGCGTGTGTATCGAACAAGGATGACTATTGCCCGATGTTTGATGACCCATCGTACTATGGCGTGCGAACGAGCACCCGACCCGACCAATCCAGGCGGACGACTTAAAGCATCGCTTCTGCGTCGGGAATGTCAGCCGTACCGCATGGCCTCGCCCGCCGTCGCCAACGGCAGGAACAGAGTTAGCGGTTGGTCGGCGAGGGTAATGAAACCGTGATATTGATAGAACCCGGCGGCGGCCTCGTCCTTGGCCTCGACCACCAGGGCATAGGCGGCGATTTCGCGGGCGAACCGCTACGGGCGGTGGCGGAACGAATCGAGATGCAGGGGGACACCTTGCGCTGGCTGGTCAGCCGGAACGATCAAAGTCGCCCTTACTGCCTGCTGGGCGAAATCGAGATCCCCGACGCCCAGGGGCCGGCGCTGGCCGGGCAACTCGACAGCGTGGAGAGCTACAACCCGGCGAGCTACCGGGGTGGGGTTCTGCGCCTGCACTACGCCCGCACCCAGGAGCTACAGCCGTGGCTGGATCGGGTAGCCGTCCGGGGCGAGGTGGTGGTGCAGTTCTGGCTCAAGCCGGGGGAGGCGGCGGTAACGCTGGAGCTGGGAAAGGAGCGGCAGGGGGAGAAGATACCGGCGCAATTCAGGCGATTTTTAGCCTCAGTTGACGTGATGGGCATTATCGAGCACAGATAACAAAAAAGTGACATTATAGCCTGGCCATGGGTCGCTGGTCAACCTGTTCAGGGTATCCCCCGCCAGTGAGCAACCCCTCAATCACCATAAGGAACCTGTTGTCGTCGTCACTGGCTTAGCTCATCACGTCAACTGAGGGATATCACCAGAAGTTACTGTTTTCCCGAAATGAGCAATAAAGCTTGACAGATATTGCGCCACCGAATTTATTAAGGCGCCACCTCTACCGTCCGTACGGCGGGGAACGCCATCTTCAGATCCGTTCAAATCCAATCCAAAACGAGGGTCGCTCAATGACTGCAGGGAAATCGAAGATCATCTACACGCTCACCGACGAGGCGCCGCTGCTGGCGACCTGTGCTTTCCTACCCATCATCCGCACCTTCACCAGCCCCGCCAGCATCGAGATCGAGAAGAACGACATTTCGGTGTCCGCCCGCATCCTGGCCGAGTTTTCCGACTACCTGACGCCCGAGCAGCGCGTGCCGGACACCCTGGCCGAACTGGGCCGACTGACCCTGCAGCCGGATGCCAATATCATCAAACTGCCCAACATTAGCGCCTCGGTCGCCCAGTTGAAGGCTGCCGTCAAGGAGTTGCAGGGCAAGGGCTACGCCATCCCCGACTATCCGGAAGACCCAAAGACCGACGAGGAGAAGAAGATCGCCGCACGCTACGGCAAGTGCCTGGGCTCGGCCGTGAACCCGGTGCTGCGCGAAGGCAACTCCGACCGCCGCGCGCCGCTGGCGGTCAAGAACTACGCGCGCAAGCATCCGCACTCGATGAGCGAATGGAAGCAGTGGTCGCAGACCCATGTTTCGCACATGCACCACGGTGACTTCTATAGTGGCGAGAAGTCGCTAACGCTCGACCGCGCGCGCGACGTCAAGATGGAGCTGATCACCCAGTCGGGCAAGACACTCGTGCTCAAGCCCAAGGTCGCGCTGCAGGATGGCGAAATCATCGACTCGATGTTCATGAGCAAAAAGGCGCTGTGCGAGTTCTACGAGCGGGAACTCGAGGACTGCCGCCAAGCCGGCATCCTGTTCTCGCTGCATGTGAAGGCGACCATGATGAAGGTCTCGCACCCGATCGTCTTCGGCCACTGCGTGAAGATCTACTACAAGGACGCCTTCGAGAAGCACGGCAAGCTGTTCGACGAGCTCGGCATCAACGTGAACAACGGCATAGTCGACCTCTACGAGAAGATCAAGACGCTGCCGGGGTCGAAGCACGACGAGATCATCCGCGACCTGCACGCCTGCCAGGAGCATCGCCCGGCGCTGGCCATGGTTGATTCGGCCAAGGGCATCACCAACTTCCACTCGCCCAACGACATCATCGTTGATGCGTCGATGCCGGCCATGATCCGCGCCGGCGGCAAGATGTGGGGCGCCGACGGCAAGCAGTACGATTGCAAGGCCGTGATGCCGGAATCCACCTTCGCCCGCATCTACCAGGAGATGATCAATTTCTGCAAATGGCACGGTAACTTCGACCCGCGTACCATGGGCACGGTGCCGAACGTCGGCCTGATGGCGCAGCAGGCCGAGGAGTACGGCTCGCACGACAAGACCTTCGAGATCCCGGAAGATGGCGTCGCCAACATCACCGACCTCGCCACCGGCGAAGTGCTGCTGACGCAGAACGTCGAAGCCGGCGACATCTGGCGCATGTGCCAGGTCAAGGACGCGCCGATCCGCGACTGGGTTAAGCTCGCCGTGACCCGCGCGCGCAACTCCGGCATGCCGGCGGTGTTCTGGCTGGATCCGTACCGCCCGCACGAGAACGAACTGATCAAGAAGGTGCAGAAGTACCTGAAGGACTACGACACCGAAGGCCTCGACCTCCAGATCATGTCCCAGGTGCGCGCGATGCGGTTTACCCTGGAGCGCGTGATGCGCGGCTTCGATACGATTTCGGTGACCGGTAATATCCTGCGCGACTACCTGACCGACCTGTTCCCGATCATGGAACTGGGCACCAGCGCCAAGATGCTATCAATCGTGCCGCTGATGGCCGGCGGTGGCATGTACGAGACCGGCGCCGGCGGCTCGGCGCCGAAGCACGTCAAGCAACTGGTCGAGGAAAACCACCTGCGCTGGGACTCGCTCGGCGAGTTCCTGGCGCTGGCGGTATCGTTGGAGGATCTCGGCATCAAGACCGGCAATACCAAGGCCAAGATCCTGGCGAAGACGCTGGACGCGGCCACCGGCCACTTGCTCGACCAGAACAAGTCGCCCTCGCCCAAGACCGGCCAGCTCGACAACCGCGGTAGCCAGTTCTACCTGGCGCTGTACTGGGCCCAGGCGCTGGTCGCGCAGACCGAAGACGCCGAACTGGCGGCGAAGTTCGCCCCGCTGGCGAAGGCGCTGGCGGATAACGAGCAGAAGATCGTCGCCGAGTTGTCCGAAGTGCAGGGCAAACCGGTCGACATCGGCGGCTACTACAAGGCCGATGCCGAGAAATGCAAGGCGGTCATGCGTCCGAGCTCGACGTTCAACGCCATCCTGAAGGCGGCTCGCGGCTGAACGCGGTTCGTGGGCGCGGCGCACGGTACGGGAAAAAATCGCACGCCGCGCCTCTCAACCCCGGTAACTCGGGCGGGCCCCTGGTGGGCTCGCGCGGCCGGGGCGTCGGCATCAATACGGCCATCATCGCGCACGCCCAAGGCATCGGTTCACGACGGTCGTTCGGGCAGCGGTACCAGCCGCTCCTGGTTGCCCTTGCTGATGACGCGCACCGACTTGGCCGCCCCGTCCACCCGCCGCACGTCGGCCACCTTCAGGCTGAGGGCCTTCGAGATGCGCAGCCCGGAGTTGAGCAGCAACCCGAATAGCAGCTCGTCGCGGCGGCAGGTTTCGGTCAGGCGCGGTTTCAGCCAACCACGCCGGTGGGTCCACCCTTCATGCCGGCCTCGCCTCCTTCAGCGAGGCCGTCCCATCGTTCGTGAATCAGGAGCGGGGCGGCGGCGCCTCGTCGCCTACCCTCGATCGCGATGCGAGCCCTTCAGATACGCGATGGCCTCCTGGACTTCCAAGGCGTTGCCCGCCGTGCGGCCCAGCGATTGATCCATGTCGGTGATCAGCGCCGTAGCGGGATCGTGAATATCCTTGGCAACGTGATAGCCGGCCTGCGTTGCGCTCTGGGGCGGCTCCCGTTTCGCTCCGATCCCAGCCGGCTACCAGCAAGATCCGGGGTAAACTTACTTGTTGACTCCAGGGGGAGGACCGGACATGAAAGCCCAGTTCACAACATTCGGTGAAATCGAAATCGCCGGCCAGCGATATGACCACGACGTGGTGATCGCTGGTGGCCAGATTCGCAAGCGGGCGAAAAAGGCGTCCAAGGCCCACCGCGAGACCTATGGCCACACCCCCCTGTCGCTCGAGGAAAACCTGCCCTGGGGTGGCCGGCGCCTGATTATCGGCACTGGCATGTACGGCCATATGCCGGTGATGCCGGAAGTGCATCAGGAAGCGGCGCGGCGGAAGGTCGAACTGGTGATCCTGCCGACGGAAGCGGCCTGCCGCCTGCTGACCGGCCAGAAGGACCGGGACGTTCACGCCGTGTTGCACGTGACTTGTTGACGGCAGAGAGCATTTCAAGCCCGTTCCTGGACTTGGACGCGGCGGTACAGGACATGTTTTGGAGCAGGATTTATTGCGAAGTCCGCGTTTTTCCGTCCCTCATCGAAGGAGATGCCAATGGGATTCATTCAGCATTACGACGAGTTGCCCATGAACTGGGTTGGAGACTGGGCAGGCCGCCGCGCTGCCCTGACGCCCCATCGAACTGCCCTTTATGACTCCTTTACCCGGAAGACCTATACCTTTCAGGCAATGAACGACCGGGCTTGCCGGGCGGGGACCTATCTGAGCGACGTCCTGGGCCTGCGCAAAGGCGATGTCATCGCGCTGATCTGCCGCAACCGGATCGAATCCATCGATCTTTATCTGGCCTGTGGAAAGCTGGGGATTATTTTGGCCCCGTTGAGCCAGCGTCTGAAAAAGCCGGAATTGGATGATCTGCTGGCGCGCCTCAGGCCCAGCGTCCTTTTTCACGAAAATCAGTTCGCCGAACTGGTCTCAATCCTGTCGGTTCCCGCTTCGGTTCAAGCGGTCATCAACATGGATGATGACCGGGATGTTTTCGAAAGCGCCATCCTGAAAACCGATCCGCGCGAGGTGAACGTTCCTCTGGCCATGAATGATCGTTGCCTGTATGTCCATACGGGTGGAACGACTGCCGTACCCAAGATCTGTATCGTATCGTATCGGCAGATGGTCTGGAATTCGTTCGATATCCTTGCCACCGGCCTCACGGGGTCCTTTAACAACGTCCTCATCACTTTCCCGTTCTTTCACATCGGCGGGTGGAATACCTTTACGCCGCTTTTTCATGCGGGCATCGCCAGCATCCTGATGCGTGAATTCAATCCCGGCCTGATGCTGGAACTGATCCATGAGGGGCGGGTCGAGAATTTCGGCGCGGTCGAAGCCATGCTGCAATTCCTGATCGCCCATCCAAAATTTGCGGAGACCGATTTTTCCAGACTGAAGGCGATCACCACCGCTGCCGCTCCCTGTTCGAAAGCGGTGATGCAAACCTTCCTGGACAGGGGCATTCCGATCAGTCAAACCTACGGGATGACCGAGGCTGGCCCGTCAAATTTTGCCTACATCGCTCGCTCTGGTTCCCTGGAAGAGCTGCTCACGAATTCGGAGAGCATCGGCACTTCCATGTTTCATTGCGATGCCAAGATCGTGGATCAGGAATCCAGGCGCGAAGTCAGGCCAGGCGAAGTGGGCGTTCTGTGTCTGCGCAGCCCACATAATTTTGACGGTTATCTCGATGATCCGGGGCGGACCGGGAATGTCATGGATGGCGAAGGGTGGGTTTATACGGGAGACCTGGCCATGCAGAATCGGGACGGTCTGATTTTCATCAAGGGGCGGGCGGACAACATGTTTATCTCCGGGGGAGAAAACATCTCCCCCGAAGAGATCGAACAGGCCTTGATGAAACACCCCGCCGTCGCCGGGGCGATTTGCGCCGGCATTCCCGATCCAAAGTGGGGACAAGTGCCGGTCGCGCTGGTACTTTTTCACGCCGGCAGGAGTATCGCCGAAGATGAACTCAAGACTTTTTGCCGGAGCTGTTTGGCGGGTTACAAGGTTCCCAGACAAATCCGGCCGGTTGCCGAATTGCCTCTTACCAGCGCGGGAAAACTGAACCGTAACGCCCTGGCCACGATGTTTTCCTGAATCAACCCGCGGCGGAACCGCGCTCCGACGACTACGGCATTGCCTCGATGCGGACGCGGCCGATACCGCCCATGGCCAAGTGGCGGGCGGCGGCACGGGAAAGATCAATGACCCGCCCGCCATGGTAGGGTCCCCGGTCGTTGATCTTCACCAGGATCGCTTTGCCGTTCCTGAGGTTGGTGACTCTGGCCCGGGTCCCCAGCGGCAGGCTCCGGTGGGCGGCGGTGAGGGCGTGCTGATTGAAGCGTTCGCCACTCGCGGTTTTTTTGCCGTGAAAGCCTGGGCCGTACCAGGATGCTTGGCCCGTCTGGATGTTGCGCGCGCCCGCTTCAAGCGGAATGGCGGCGAGCGCGAGGGTAGCCGGCAATACGATAGATGAAACCAATCCGAGAGCCCGACGGGTCCGGCGCAGCAGGGCATGGCGTTGGTTGTGTTCGTTCACGAGAGAACCTCTTCGGTTGGGTCGTGGAGGCCCCCGATCTTCGGTGAAGGGCAGGGGTCATCCCGAACTGGTGAAACGTCATGGGCGAAGCCTACCACGCCTTCCCTGGTAGATGTCTACCCTTGCGACGAAAAAATCTGAAAAAATTTTGATAAAATATTGATAAATAAATAAAATTAATTGAAATTTTTTTATGATCATAACAGCATGAAAATAATCATAAAAATATCATAGGCTGGTTTCAGGCGATAATTTCAAAGATTGATTAAATTTTTATTTAATAAAATTAATAAATTAGATTATGAACGAACAATAACCAATGCCTGGTTCGCTATGGCCACTCCTCCAGAAACGTTGCCGGGAAGCGCTGGCCAGTGGGGCCCTGCAACCCGTCGAAACGGCCCAGGAGTTTGTGGAGGACGGGGGTGTGCGGTTCGTGATTCGGGATCAGGCGCAATGCGCTCTGCTGCGGTGCCAGGGACCGATGGCGGTATTGCAGGCGGTGACGCTGCCAGGGCCGGTAGCACAGGGTTGATCGGGGCGGTCCAGGCAGCCCGCAACGCAGCCCGGCGATACGACGTGCCGGAAGCGGCCGGGCGGTCGTTAGGCCAGTACCCCGACGATGGCCCCGCACAGGCAGGTGGCGAAGGCGCCGGCGAGGATGGATTTCATCCCGAGCTGGACGATCCGCGAAACGGGGCCGAAACCGGTTCGGCACGAACAGGGGTTCTACTTCAGCCGGAACCATAGCGCGTACAACGCCGGCACGAACAGCAGGGTAATCACGGTGCCGACTGCGACCCCGCCGATGAGGACATAGGCCAGCGGTCCCCAGAAACGGTCGAACGTCAGCGGGACGAACGCCAGCACCGCCGCCAGGGCGGTCAGAATCACCGGCCGGGCGCGCTGGACCGCGGCTTCGACCACGGCGGGCAGGGGGTCCAGGCCGAGTTCGAAGTTGTCCGCGACCTGCTGGGTCAGAATCAGCGAATTGCGCATCAGGATGCCGGCCAGGCCGATCAGTCCCAGCAGCGCGACGAAGCCGAAGGGCTGATCGAACAGCAGCA
>JAGTSD010000002.1 GCA_018262135.1 Pseudomonadota bacterium
GTCCGGCCGGTACGCAATTCCTGGCTGTACGGCTGGGGCATCCATCGCACCCCGCACGGCTGGCTGTATAACGTCTCGGGCTGGGAAGCGGTGGAAATCACCCTGGCCTCGGGCAAACGTCTCCGGCTGGGCACCGACGAACCGGGGCAACTGACCCAGGTGCTGCGGGCAGCGGCAACGCGCCAGCGGGATTGAGGGATGCTCCTCTAGCCAGGTTCTGGAATACATGAACCCATCAATGAACCCCTCTTTCCGAACCGGCGCCCGCGAGGGGCTGCGCGCCTTCCTGCTACACTTACGGGGCGTCGTCATTTGGCGATGCGAAAATCAACAACAAATCTTGAATCGCCCGTTGAGAGCAGCCCTGGCCTTCGTCACGGTGGCGGGGGTTCGAACCCACCCGCGGCCACCCTTCAATGGCAAATGCGCGATGGACAAGGATCATCGGCCTGAAGGTTTCGCCACAAAAGCATTGGAACCTGGCTGGTCGGTATGGCGCCGGGACGAAAATGGCAATCACTTTCTCGTCAAGGACGGCCTGACCGAATCTGATGCATTGCTGCTCGTTCGCGAATACGAGCAAAAAGGGCACAAACAGTTCTACTGGGCCGAACCCATCAGGGGATGCCCCCCACGGACAGCAGGCGGGTAAACCGCCAGGAGAGGTTGCCATGCGCTGGAGAACGGGTAGGGAAAGCGACAACGTCGAAGATCGGCGAGGTTTGCGGGCCGGGCCCGCCATCGCGGGCGGCGGCATCGGCACGATCGTCCTCCTGCTTGTCGCCATATTCTTTGGCGTTGATCCAACCGTGCTGCTTCAGAGCGGATCACCAGTCAGCGCTCCCTCCCAGCAGTCGGTCGCCGTGCCTGCGGATCAGGACGACATGCGCAAGTTTATCTCGGTCGTGCTGGCCGATACGGAAGATACCTGGCATGACCTGTTTCGCCGGATGGGCGGGGCCTACCAGGAACCGAAGCTGGTGCTGTTCACCGGCGCCGTGCAATCGGCCTGCGGCTTTGCCCGGGCTGCGGTCGGGCCGTTCTACTGCCCGGCGGACCAGAAGGTCTATATTGACCTGAGCTTTTACCAGGAACTCAGAAATCGCTTCCGGGCGCCCGGCGATTTCGCCCAGGCCTACGTGATCGCTCACGAAATCGGCCATCACGTGCAAAATTTGCTGGGCATCTCGGACAAGGTTGAATCTCTGCGCGCCCGCTCGGGGGAGGCGGAAGCCAATGCCTTGTCGGTGCGACTGGAACTGCAGGCGGACTGTTTCGCCGGCGTCTGGGCCCACCACGCCCACAAGGCCCGGCAGATCCTGGAATCGGGCGACATCGAGGAAGGACTGAACGCGGCCAGCGCCATCGGCGACGACCGGATGCAGATGCAGGCCCGGGGTTATGTCGCGCCGGATTCCTTCACCCACGGCAGTTCCACGCAGCGGGTACGCTGGTTCAAACAGGGCATCACCAGCGGAGATCTGCGCCAGTGCGACACCTTCAAGGCCGCGCGGCTTTAGGGTTTGCAATCCCCGGACCGGCGGCGGGCCGGCGCGGCAGCCTACCCGCTTTCCACCTCGAACCCCACCACGGCGCGGCGCTCGCGGCTGAACTCGACCCCGATCAGGTGCAGGGGCGCCCCCTCAGCCCGGTACTTTTCGGCATAACCCCGGTCCTTGATCTGCTGCAACGCCCGCCCCTCCGGCGCCAGTTCGACCACCTTGAACTCGAAGAGATAAATCTGCCCGTTGAATCGTACCACCATGTCGAGGCGGCCATGGTTGCTGGTGTCTTCCGGGGTGATGTCCAGCCCCAGCGAGGCGAAATAGGCGTAGAACACGCTGGCGTAATAGCCTTCGTAATGGGCGATTTTGTTGTTGCGATACCAGTCGGCGGGGATGCTGGCGAAGAAGGCAGCGAACAGGTCCTGCATTGCGGCAAAATCGTTGGCCAGCAACAACCGGTGCAGGGACTTGCGGTGACGCACCTGGGCTTGCGCATCCGGCGTCCAGGCCCGCAGCAGATAGCTGTTGAGGCTCTGATACACCTCGCGGTTGGGGTAGCGCAGGCGGTAAAAGTAGCTGCCGCTGATTTCCTCCTCGCGATCGATGGTCAGATACCCGGCCTGGAACATCAGCGCCTCGGTGGGAATGTTGCCCACGTCGAAGGTCGACAGGAGGTCGGCATCCGTCTCCAGTCGCCCCAGTTCGGGCAGCCAGCTTTCCCGTTCGGTGAGCAGATCGATCAGAAAAGTGGGCGTGCCGGTCTCGAACCACCAGGGCTTGAACTGGCGTCGCTCGAACAGCAGCAGCAGATCGAAGGGGTTGTAGACCGCCTCGCCCGTCCAGTTATAACCGTTGTACCACTCCCGGATGCGCTCGCGGTCCAGACCCTCCAGTTCGGCGCCGAATATCGTATCCACATCCGCCTCGGTATAGCCGCAGATCGCCGAATAGCGTGCATCTACCGTGATGTCGTTCAGGTTGTTCAGCCCGGAAAACAGGCTGACCTTGCTGAACTTGGACACGCCGGTCAGAAAGGCGAACCGGAGGTGGGCGTCGGAATCCTTGATGACCGAATACAGATTGCGCAACCCGTCGCGGATCTCGCGGGCGATCTCCGGCGCGGTCAGATTGTCCAGGATCGGTTTGTCATATTCATCCACCAGCACGACCACCCGTTCCCCGGTAGCGGCATGGGCGGTGCGGATCAACTCGCCAAAGCAGCCAGAATTCGTGGGTTGCTCGCACCGGACCCCCAAGGCCGCCTGATTGATATCGAGCAGTTCGCGGATTTTCTGTTCCAATTCCGGGCGGCTCTTGACCACCCCGCCGCCGAAGCTGATCCGAATCACCGACGCCGGCCTGGACCAATCCCAGTGGTCCTGCGCGTACAACCCGCGAAACAGCGGCTCGTTGCCGGCGAACAGTTCCGCCAGCGTGTCCAGAAACAGCGACTTGCCAAAGCGGCGCGGGCGGGAGAGAAAATAGTACTTGCCTTCCGTGACCAGTTGCAGGGCAAAGGCGGTCTTGTCGACGTAGTAACAGTTCTCTTCGCGAATTTCGCGAAAGGTCTGAATACCGATGGGGAGTTTTTGACGGGTCATGCGGAGGTCTGTCCGGAGCCGGCGGTGGGTGGCGGTATTGTAGCGCCCGGCTTCGACTCCCGCCCAGTCGGGCTTGACGGCCATGACGCGGTCGTCCCATGCCAGCCGTGGACACAGTCGACTCCGCATGGGCGGCATAACTGGTACAATTCCCCTCACTATGCTGATCCATGACGACAAACTGAAAGAACTTGCCAGCCGGGTGCTGGCGATTGAAGCCGAAGCCATTGTCGAACTCGCCGCGCGCATCGACGACCATTTCGTGCGGGCCTGTCAGTTGATGCTGGCCTGTACAGGCCGCATTGTGGTGCTCGGCATCGGCAAATCCGGCCACATCGGTGGCAAGATTGCCGCCACCCTGGCCAGCACGGGCACCCCGGCCTTCTTTGTCCATCCCGCAGAAGCCAGCCATGGCGACATGGGCATGATCACCGCCCAGGACGTGGTGATGGCGCTGTCCAACTCCGGCGAAACCGATGAACTCCTCACCCTCCTCCCATTGATCAAGCGGCTGGGCGCGCCGCTGATCGCGCTCACCGGCAATCCCGCTTCGACCCTGGCCACGACGGCCGACGTGCACCTCGACGTCAGCGTGGCCCAGGAAGCCTGCCCGCTGGGCCTGGCGCCGACGGCCAGCACCACCGCGACCCTCGCCATGGGCGATGCGCTGGCGGTGGCGCTGCTGGAGGCGCACGGCTTCACCGCCGAGGATTTCGCCCGCTCTCATCCGGGCGGGCGGCTGGGCCGCCGCCTGCTGCTGCTCACCGACGACGTCATGCACACCGGCGAGCGGATGCCCTGCAATACCCCCGACGATCTGCTCAAGGACGCGCTGGTGGAAATGAGTCGCAAGGGTCTGGGCACGACCGTCGTGGTGGACGAGGAACAGCGGGTGCTGGGCGTCTTCACCGACGGCGACCTGCGCCGGGCGCTGGACCGGCAGGTGGACGTGCACGCCGCCCGCGTCACCGAGGTCATGACCCGCAACTGCAAGACTATCGCCCCCGGTACCCTGGCCGCCGAGGCGCTGCAAAAGATGCAGCAATACAAGATCAACGCCCTGCCGGTGGTAAACTCCGCCGGAAAGCTGACCGGCGTGCTGAACATGCACGACCTGCTGCGTGCCGGCGTGCTGTGATTCCCCCCCACCAGCGCGAGGTCTCTGGATGCGCGATGTGCTCGACAAGGCCGCCCAGATTCAACTGGTGATCTTCGACGTGGACGGCGTGTTGACCGACGGCCGGCTGTATCTGGGCAACGACGGCAACGAATACAAGGCCTTCCACATCCGCGACGGTCACGGCATCAAGATGCTGCTCGAAGCCGGGGTGGAGGTCGCCATCATTTCCGGCCGCCACGCTGCTTCGGTCGAGCGACGCATGGCCGACCTCGGCGTCCACCATGCCTACCTGGGCATCCAGGACAAACTCGCGGTGTTCAACAACCTGCTGGCTCGCCTGGGGCTGACCGCCGAGCAGGTCGCCTACGTCGGCGATGATCTGATCGACCTGCCGGTGATGAGTCGGGTGGGTCTGGCCATCGCGGTGCGCGACGCCGATCCCTTCGTCAAGCAGCACACCCACTGGCAAACCCCCAGCCGGGGCGGGCGCGGCGCGGCGCGCGATGTCTGCGAGCTGCTGCTCGAAGCGCGCGGCCAGTTGGCCCCCCTCCGCAAGCGATTTCTTTAGAACGCAGGCGGCAGCGTGACCGCGCGCGGCATCCTGTCCCTGACCGGTCTGGCGGTGCTGGCCGGCCTGAGCTACGGCCTGTTGCGATGGGTGGAATCCTCGCTGCGCGAACCGGCGCCTGCCGAAAGTGGGGAGCCGGTGCTGATCATCGAACAGGTCCGGGCGGTGCGCCTGAACACCGCCGGCGTGCGGGAGTACGTGGTGGAAGCGCCCCGGCTGTGGCAGTTGCCCGGCCAGGGCGGCATCCGGATCGCCCAGCCGGTGCTGGACTGGTATCAGCCGGACGGCCAGACCCGCGAGTGGCGACTGCGCGCCGAGCAGGGCTGGATCGCCGCCGATTACCAGACTCTGCGCCTGGAGGGGACGGTGGTCATGGATCGCGCCGCCGACAGCGGCAAACCGCCGGCCACCATCACCACCCGCGACGTAGCGGTGCATCGGGCCGACCGCTATGCTGAAACCGCCGCGCCAGTCCGGGCGGTGATCCCCGAGGGCGAACTCCATGCCGTCGGCGCCCGCGCCTGGCTGGACCAGGAACGACTGGAACTCCTTTCCGAAGTCAGAGGCTCCTATGAACCCCCCAAGCGTTAAAATCGGACTGGCGGTCGCGCTGGCGCTGGCGGCGCCGCTGGCCACTGCCCTGCCGGAAGATCGCAACCAGCCCATTCACCTGGAGGCCAGCCGCGGCCAGTTGGATCAGAAGACCGGCATCAGCGTCTACGAAGGCAACGTGGTCATCACCCAGGGCTCGATGCGGCTGACCGCCGACACCGTCACCATTTACGTCAAGGACAACAATTTCCAGCGCATGGAAGCGACCGGCGCCCCGGCCAACCTGCGCTACCGGCCGACGGCGGACAAGCCGGAAATCCAGGGCGCCAGCCAGCGGGTCGAGTACGATGTGGCCGGCGCCAAAGTGATCATGAGCGGCGGCGCCAAGCTGACCCAGGGGCAGGACACTTTCAGCGGCGAGCGGGTGGAATACGACCTCAAGGGCGACGTGGTGCGAGCGCGTGGGGCCGGCGACAATGGCCGGATTCAGTTCACCATCCAGCCGCGAACCCAGGAGTCGCCGGCCGCCAGGAAACCCTGAGCATGGCCCAACTGATCGCCAAGGAAATCGTCAAACGCTACCGCAAGCGGGTGGTGGTGGACGCCGTATCGCTAACGGTCGCCAGCGGCGAGGTGGTGGGCCTGCTGGGGCCGAACGGCGCCGGCAAGACCACCAGCTTTTACATCATGGTGGGGCTGATTCACTGCGACGAGGGTCGGGTACTGCTCGACGACCGCGATCTGACCCACCTGCCGATGCACGCCCGGGCGCGGCTGGGCGTCGGCTACCTGCCGCAGGAGGCGTCGGTGTTCCGCCGGTTGTCGGTGCTGGACAATGTGCTGGCAATCCTGGAAACCCGCCGTGATCTGCCCCGCGCCGAGCGGCGGGCGCGGGCCGAGGAACTGCTGCACGAACTGCACGTCGGTCACCTGGGCGACAGCATGGGCATCAGCCTGTCGGGCGGCGAGCGCCGGCGGGTGGAAATCGCCCGGGCGCTGGCGGCCGATCCGGCCTTCATCCTGCTGGACGAACCGTTCGCCGGCGTGGACCCCTTGTCGGTTCTGGATATCCAGCGCATCATCGAACACCTGCGCGAGCGCCGCATCGGCGTGCTGATCACCGATCACAACGTTCGGGAAACCCTGGGCATTTGCGATCGCGCCTACATTCTCAACGAAGGCCAGGTGATCGCCGAGGGCGATCCCGCCGCGATTCTCGCCAACCAGCAGGTACGCCAGGTCTATCTGGGCGAATCGTTCGAGTTGTGACCGGGCAACGCGCCAACCGCGCTGTTATACCGTTTAAAACCGACTAGAATGAGGGGTAGATTGAGTTTCACGGCCTCGGGGCAAGCTTGAATTGGTATGAGACAGTCATTGCAACTACGCCTGGGTCAGCAACTGACGATGACCCCCCAACTGCAACAGGCGATTCGTCTGCTGCAGCTATCCAGCCTGGATTTGCAGGCGGAGGTGCAAGCCATCCTCGACTCCAACCTGATGCTGGAGCGGAGCGACGAACCCCAGGAACTGCCCGTGCAGCCGGAGGTCCTGGCCGCCCAGGCGGCGGCGGACGCCCGCCCTGAAACCGAACTCAACGCCGCGCCGACCGACACTACCCTGCCGGACGAACTGCCGGTGGACAGCGGCTGGGAAGACATTTACGAGTCGTACGACGGCGAAACCCGCTATTCGCGCGGCGAGGATGAGGACTGGGATCCCTACGAGCGCTACGCCGGTGCCGGCGAGTCCCTGCGCGATTATCTGTACTGGCAGATGCGGCTGACGCCGTTCACCGACCGCGACATGGCAATCGCCACGGCGATCATTGACGCCATTGACGAGTCCGGCTATCTGACGCTGTCGCTGGCGGACATCAGTCAGGGGCTGCGCGACGAGTTCGCGGTGACGCCAGCCGAGGTCGAGGCGGTACTCAAGCGGGTGCAGCACTTCGATCCCCAGGGCGTCGGCGCCCGCAATCCGGCGGAATGCCTGCTGCTGCAACTGGAAGCGCTGCCGGTGGACACCCCCTGGCTGGCTGAAGCCCGCCTTCTGGTCGAGCAGCATCTGGAACTGCTGGCCAACCACGATTTCAGCGCCCTGATGCGGCGACTGAAGGTCTCGCGCGAGGCGCTGCAGAGGATCGTGAGCCTGATTCAATCGCTGAATCCACATCCCGGCGCCCGCCTGTCGAACGATACGCCGCAATATGTCGTCCCGGACGTAGTGGTCTACCACCAGCGCAACGTCTGGCGGGTCGAACTGAATCCCGAGAACACGCCCAAGCTGCGAATCAACGCCCGTTACGCCGCCCTGACGCGCCGCGCCGGCAAGAACGGCGATATCGCCTGTCTCAGGAACCACTTGCAGGAAGCGCGCTGGTTCCTGAAAAGCCTGCAAAATCGCAACGAAACCCTGCTCAAGGTAGCGACCTGCATCGTCGAACGCCAGCGTGAATTCCTGGAGCAGGGCGATGAGCACATGAAGCCGCTGATCCTGCGCGACGTCGCCGAGGAACTGAGCATGCACGAATCCACCATCTCGCGGGTCACGACGCAGAAGTACATGCTGACCCCCCGCGGCCTCTACGAACTCAAGTATTTCTTTTCCAGCCACGTTGGCACCAGCGACGGCGGCGAGTGCTCCTCCACCGCCATTCGCGCCATGATCCGCAAGCTGATCCAGGCCGAGGATCCCGGCAAGCCGCTCAGCGACGACAAGATTGCCAAGCTGCTCGAAGCGGAAGGGATTCAGGTTGCGCGGCGGACGGTGGCAAAATACCGGGAAGCGATGACCATTCCCGCGTCCTCGGATCGTAAACGCCTCGTCTGAACGACGGGGATTTCCGCCCCGCGAGGGGCAACCAGGGGGATCGGAGGCGCGGCCTGGCGGTGGTTCGAGCAACCATAACACCAAACTCGCCGCCGCTGGAGCCGCGCCGGATGCATCGGTTCCGATCTTCATCACCCAGCGAGACCTGCCAGTCAGGAGTCGATGTCAATGCAAATCAAACTGAGCGGACACCATGTGGAAATCACCCAGGCCCTGCACGACTACGTGCATGACAAGCTGGAGCGCATCGAGCGGCACTTCGACAACGTCACCAGCGTCCAGGTGATCCTCAGCGTCGAGAAACTGCGTCAGAAGGCCGAGGCGACCATCCACGTGGCCGGTAACGAGATTTACGCCGACGCGGTGGATGAAGACCTGTATGCTGCCATCGACGCCCTGAGCGACAAGATCGACCGGCAAATCAAGAAGCACAAGGAGAAAATGACGGAAAAGCATCGCGGCGAAAAGGCGCGCGATTATCCCCAACCCTGAGCGCACGGGCACGGCGATGGACATCACGGACCTGATCACCGCCGAGCGGATCGTCTGCGACAGCGAGGTGACCAGCAAGAAGCGGGTCATCGAGGTGTTAAGCGAGCTGCTGGCTACCGGGCAGGAGGATCTGACGGCCCGGCCGATCTTCGACAGCCTGATCGGACGGGAGCGCCTGGGGAGCACGGGTCTGGGCCATGGGGTCGCCCTGCCCCACGGCCGGTTCAGCCAGAGCCAACAGGCCATCGGCGCTTTCGTCAAGCTCAAGCAGGGCGTGGATTTCGACGCCATTGACCGGCGACCGGTGGATCTGGTGTTCGGGCTGCTGGTACCGGATCACTATACCGACGAACATCTCAAGATTCTCGCCTACCTGGCGGAGATGTTCAGCGACCGGGCCTTTTGCCAGCAGTTGCGGGAAACCAACTCGGATCAGACCCTGTTCGAGCGGCTCCGGGACTGGCGACCCGCCACGACGTGACTGCCATGACTCCACCTTTGCGCGCCCAAGCACTTTTTCAGGGCCTGGAGGCCGTGCTGGACCTGCGCTGGATCGGGGGAATGGCAGGGGCGGATCGCGTCCTGTGGTCGCCGGTCGAGGCCAGCGCCCCGCTCTACGGCCGGCTGAACTGGATTCAGCCGGCCCGATTGCAGATTCTCGGTCCCGACGAAAGCATCTTTCTGAAGCGGCTGGGACCGGTGGCCCGCGCGGAACTGTTCGGCTGTCTGCTGGGATTCCCGGCTGGCGCGATCCTGATATGCGGCGAACCCGGCCTGGTCGAGGCCCTGCGGGTTGAAGCCGACGGTGCAGGCATCCCGCTCTGGTACAGTCCGGCCCCGCTGGCGGTGGTCCTCGACCGGCTCGAAAGCTACCGGCACGGGCTGGAAGCCTCCACCGTGGTGCATGGCGAGCTGCTGGAAGTGTTTGGCATGGGGCTGCTGATCACCGGTGGCAGCGGCGTGGGCAAGAGCGAACTGGCGTTGGAACTGATCAGCCGCGGCCACCGGCTGATCGCCGACGACACCCCCACCCTGACCCGGGTGGCGCCCGACATCCTGGAGGGGGCTTGTCCGCCCACCCTGAGCGATCTGCTGGAAGTGCGGGGGCTGGGGATTCTCAATATCCGCCGGATGTTCGGCGACAGCGCCATCAAGCGCAACAAGCGGGTGCGGCTGATCATCCATCTGGTGAAAATCGAGGAGATTGCGCCGCCGGCCGAATCCCGGTTGCAGGGCATGCGCGATGCCCGGGTCATTCTCGGCGTGAGCATCCCGGCGATTACCCTGCCGATTGCGCCCGGCCGCAATCTGGCCGTGCTGGTGGAATGCGCGGTGCGCGATCACATCCTGCGGCTGGGGGGCTATTGCGCCGAGCAGGATTTGACGGCGCGGGTGGAAAAAGCCCTGGCGAGGACCGTCCCATGCGAATAATCATCGTCAGCGGCCTGTCGGGTTCCGGCAAGACCATCGCGTTGCAGACCCTGGAAGACCTCGACTACTACTGCGTTGACAATCTCCCGTTCAAGCTGATTCTCCCGCTGGCACGGGAAATCCTGGCTTCCAGCGACATCGCAACGCCAGCGGTGGCGGTCGGGGTGGACGCGCGTAATTTTATTGACGAGCTTTACCAGTTTCCCGCCACCCTCGCCGAATTGCGCGCCAGCGATCTCACCGTGGAGGTGCTGTTCCTGCAGGCCGACGACGAGATTCTGCTCAAACGCTACAGCGAAACCCGCCGCCGGCATCCCCTGGACCTGGGCAGCGTTCCCCTCCGGGAGGCGATTCGCCAGGAACGGCGCCTGCTGGAGCCGATCGTCGCCTGCGCCGATCTGATCGTGGACACCAGCGAGACCAACATTTACCAGTTGCGCGAGCTGCTCCGCGTCCGCCTGCACGATACGCCACGCGAGGCGATGTCGCTGCTGTTCGAATCCTTCGGTTTCAAGAACGGCGTGCCGGCCGACGCCGATTTCGTCTTCGATGTTCGTTGCCTGCCCAATCCGCACTGGGAACCGCAGTTGCGCCCGCTGACCGGCCTCGACCAGCCGGTGATCGAATTTCTGGAAGGCCAGCCGGAAGTTCTGGAGATGATCGCCGACCTGCGCCGGTTGCTGGAGGCGTGGCTGCCCCGGTTCGAGGCCAGCGACCGCAGCTATTTGACGGTCGCCATCGGCTGTACCGGCGGCCAGCACCGATCGGTGTTCGTGGCTGATGCCCTGACTCGCCATTTCACCGGAATGCGCGACTATGTCATGGTCCGTCATCGGGAACTAAAATGAACCATAAGACCATGCCATCATGCCGACCGCCGACCACGGGGATGCCAGCGTGTTGAAACGGGAGATCGTCATCATCAACAAGCTGGGCTTGCACGCTCGCGCCGCCGCCAAGTTTGTGACCCTGGCGGCGGGTTTCGACGCTGAGATCCGGCTGGTGCGCAATGGCCGGGAAGTCAACGGCAAGAGCATCATGGGCGTGATGATGCTGGCCGCCGCCTGTGGAACCCGGCTGGAATTGTGCGCCAGCGGTCCGGAGGCCGAACAGGCGCTCGAACACCTGGATGATCTGGTCCACCGCCGCTTCGACGAGGATGAATAAGAGGGCCTATCCATGCCGTTTTCGCTCCATGGCATCGGGGTTTCCCGGGGGTATGCGATCGGCAGGACCTATCTGCTGGAACGCAACCAGCCGGAAATCACCCAGTTCACCATCCCGGACACCATCGTCGAGGATGAAGTCCAAAGGCTCCTGAATGGCCTGGCCGTAGCCCGGCAGCAGTTGCGGGATATCCGGATGCGAATTCCAGCCACGGCGTCGGGCGATGTCACCGCCTTCATCGACGCCCATCTGCTGATGCTGGAGGACGCCACCTTCACCGAGGCGCCGGTGCGGCTGATCCGCGCCCACCACTGCAATGCCGAATGGGCGCTGAAAATCCAGCGCGATTCTCTGGCGCAAGTGTTCGATGACATGGACGATCCCTACCTGCGCGCCCGCAAGGAGGATGTTGACCACGTCGTGCGGCGGGTCCAGCGGATTCTGCTGGCCGAGGACCCGGCCTATCTCAACGATCCCGTCTATACCGAGCTGGTGGCTGCCCGACTGGAAGGCCGGATCGTGGTGGCCGATGACCTGACCCCGGCGGATACCATCCTGATGCAACATCAGGGCGTGCTGGCGTTTGTCACCGAGTATGGCGGCCCGTTGTCGCACACCGCCATTCTGGCGCGCAGCCTGGGGATTCCGGCGGTGGTGGGCGCGCGCAACGCTCGCGCCTATCTGGGCAACGACGAGCCGGTGATCGTGGATGGCCGCCAGGGCGTCATCCTGGTCGGTCTGGACGAACGCATTCTGCGCTATTACCGTCACAAGCAGCAGGAGGAACGCCGCGAGCAGCGCGAACTGAACAAGCTCAAAAGCAAGCCGGCGGTGACCCGCAACGGGGTGTTGATCGGCCTGCACGCCAACATCGAACTGCCCGAGGACGCGGTCGCGGTGCGGGAGGTGGTGGCCGACGGCATCGGCTTGTACCGGACCGAGTTCCTGTTCATGAACCGTTCCGACTTCCCCGACGAGGAGGAGCATCTGGCCTCCTACCTGCACGTGATCAAGACCCTGGAGGGCAAGCCGATCACCATCCGCACCTCCGACCTGGGCGCGGACAAGCAGGTGGATGGCGGGCGCGGCGGGCCGGTTTGCACCAATCCAGCGCTGGGCCTGCGGGCGATCCGGATGTGTCTGAAGGATCTGGCCATGTTCCGCCCGCAGTTGCGGGCGATTCTACGGGCCTCGGCCTATGGCCCGGTGCGGATGATGATCCCGATGCTCTGCTCGATTCACGAGGTGTTCCAGGTCTTGCGGCTGGTGGCAGAGACCAAGCAGGAACTGCTCGACCGTGGCCTGGCGTTCGACGAGAAATTGCCGGTCGGCGGGATGATCGAGATTCCAGCCGCGGCGGTGTGCGCGGACCAGTTCGCCCGTTATCTGGATTTCCTGTCCATCGGTACCAACGATCTGATTCAGTACACCCTGGCCATCGACCGGGTGGACGACGAGATCAACTATCTCTACGACCCGCTGCACCCGGCGGTGCTGACCTTGATCCGCCACACCATCCGCGCCGGGCGCCGGGCCGGCATTCCGGTCAGTCTGTGCGGGGAAATGGCCGGCGATCCGCGCTACACCCGCCTGCTGCTGGGCCTGGGTCTGACCGAGTTCAGCATGCACCCCAGCAACCTGCTGGAGGTCAAGCGCGCGATTCAGGACAGCGATATCAGCGCGTTGACCGGGACGATCCAGCGCCTGTTGCGGACCACCGACGCCGACAAGTACGCCGAAATCCTCAAGAGCATCGCCCAGAATTAAAGGGCTTCAGCCACCCCGGCGCCGCGCCGCAACTCCCCGATCAAGGCGTCCTTCTCGGTCCAGAGTTGCCCGATCCAGCGTTGAATGGCTTCCCGGAACGCGGGATCGTTGCGGTAGTCGCCGCCCAGCAGTTCGGGGGGAATCGCCAGTTGTCGAACCCGCACGATCACCCGGCGGATGCGGCCCATGACCAGATCCACGAAGGTGCAGGAACCGTCCGGATAGACCAGGGTCACGTCCAGCAGGGTGCGCAACCGGTCGGGCATCGCCTCCAGGGTAAATGCCAACCCGCCGACCTTGGGGCGCAGCAGATAGCGATAGGGCGATTGCTGGCGGGCGTGCTTGTCGGGGCGAAAGCGGGTGCCTTCCAGGAAATTGAGGATGGTGGTCGGCGTGTCGCGGAACCGCGCGCACATCCGGCGGGTGGTTTCCCAGTCCTGGTCGCGTGCCTCGGGATGCTGGGCCAGATAAGCCGCCGAATGACGCTTCATGAACGGAAAATCCAGCGCCCACCAGGCGCCGCCCAGCACGGGCACCCAGATCAGCGGTTGCTTGATGAAGAACTTCAGGAACGGAATGCGGTGGTTGAAGGCTCGCTGCAAAACGACGATATCTACCCACGATTGATGGTTGGAACCGACTAGATACCACTCGTCGAGCCGCAGATTCTCCAAGCCCGCCATATCCCATTCGATGCGCTGGGTCAGATTGATGATAAGGTTATTGCAATCGATCCAGGCCGCGGCAATCCGCATCAGCAGGCGGGCGTGGAACTCGCGCCAGCCCGGATGGGGGACGATCAGCTTGATCAGCAGCACCAGGTAGAGGGGCGTGCACCAGAACAGGGTATTCAGGACGAACAGCAGCAAAGCCAATGCCCCACGAATGGGGGCGGGCAGGAAAGCGAGCATAGGAATGGAGCCTGTCAGGGGTTGAGAGTTTGGTTCGCCAGCCAGTCGCGGATGGCAGCATGACTTTCCATGGGTTCCGATGGCTGGCCGCGCCGCGCCAGCCAGTCGCGGACGGCTGGACCGGTGCCAAGAGTCCAGGGCTTCAGTCGTTCGACCGGCACCCGTTTGATGTCGGCCAGTTCCTCGCCCAGCGTGATTTTACCCCGCGCCGGAACGTGGTAGGCCAGGATCAACTGGTTCATCTCGAAAAAGGCGTAGTTGCCGATGAAGTGGGCAGCGACAGCGTCCAGGCCCAGTTCTTCCTGCACCTCGCGCCGGATGGCGGCGTCCGGTGTTTCCCCTTTCTCCAGAAAGCCGGTGATCAACCCGTACATCTTCTCCGGCCAGCTTTTGTTACGGGCCAGGATGATCGTCCCATCGAGTTCGACGATGGCGGCGACGATCGGCACGGGATTGTCCCAGTGGACGTAACCACAGCCGGCGGCGACGCAGCGCTGTCGGAGTCGGCCATTGACATCGGCGGGTTGGAGCGGCTGGCCGCATCGCAGACAGAAGTGGACTGGCATCGGCAGGAATCCTGGGTCATGAGGAACGCGACGTGGAGAGTGAAATCCCGGCTTGTGCGGACCTGTGGAAAAAATTAGCCTATAATCTTTTTTTGCGCGGCAGCTCGATTCGATGCTGCCGTTTTGGTTTTAGCGAACGGCTCGCGGACTAATTCTAATGAAACCACGCCATTTTCTCAGCCTGTTCGATCTGACGCCCGCCGAATTGCAGCACCTGCTGCGGCGCGCCAGCGCGTTGAAAACTCTGCACCGGCGCGGCGAGCGCTACACCCCATTTCCGGGGAAAATATTGGCCATGATCTTCGAGAAGGCATCCACCCGCACCCGGGTGTCCTTTGAGGCCGGCATCGCGCAACTGGGCGGCAGCGCCATCTTCCTGTCGCCGCAGGATACCCAGTTGGGCCGGGGCGAGCCGATTGAAGATACGGCGCGGGTGCTGTCGGGCATGGTGGACCTGGTGATGATTCGCACCTTCGACCACGCCAGGGTGGAACGCTTCGCCGCGCATTCCAGGGTTCCGGTCATCAATGGCCTGACCGATTACAACCATCCCTGCCAGTTGCTGGCCGATCTCCTGACCTTCACCGAGCATCGCGGCGACCTTCGCGGCCGCACCGTGGCCTGGATCGGCGACGGCAACAACATGTGCAACAGCTATCTCAAGGCCGCCATTCGGTGCGATTTCCAGTTGCGCATCGCCGTCGCGCCCGGCTACGAGCCGGATGCGAAACTGCTCGAGCAGGCCGCAGGCCGGGTGATCCTGTTGCGCGATCCACTGGCCGCTGCCCGGGATGCCGACCTGGTCGCCACCGATGTGTGGTCGAGCATGGGAAAGGAAGCCCAACAGCAGCGGCGGGCACGGGATTTCGCCGGCTATCAGGTCACCGCCGAGGTGATGGCCCAGGCCAGGCCCGATGCGATCTTCCTCCACTGCCTGCCGGCGCACCGGGGCGAAGAGGTCAGCGCCGAGGTGATTGATGGCCCGCAAAGCCGGGTCTGGGACGAGGCCGAGAATCGCCTGCACGCCCAGAAGGCGCTGATGGAATTTCTGCTGCTGGGCGAGGTCGCACCGTTATAATCCCGCCCCATGGGCCCGCGCCGATGCGGTCTGGCGCGGGCGCGGGAGAATCTGATAAATTAGCGATTGCTAATTGTCATTGCTTCACGCGGCATCGTGCATCCATCCTACCATCCCCTACCACTTGCGGTTTTTTCCGACCAGCGCCCGCCGCTGGAGTCGTTTGAGCCGGTCCTACTTTCCCGCTCGGGCTGTGCTGTCCGAGAGCGTCGCCCGTCATGAAAGAATATGCCCTGATCCTGATCAGCACGATTCTGGTCAACAACTACGTTCTGGTGAAATTTCTGGGACTATGTCCCTTCATGGGAGTTTCCCGCAAACTGGAGGCCGCCATGGGCATGGGGCTGGCGACCACCTTCGTCCTCACCCTGTCGTCCATCTGCGCCTACCTGACCGACCATTACCTGCTGATCCCGCTGGGCCTGGAATATCTGCGCACCATCGCCTTCATCCTGGTCATCGCCGTGGTAGTGCAGTTCACCGAGATGGTGGTGCATAAAACCAGCCCCTTGCTGTATCAGGCCCTCGGTATTTATCTGCCGCTGATCACCACCAATTGCGCGGTGCTGGCAGCGGCGCTGCTGAACGTGCAGGAGCGGCATGATTTCATCGCGTCCGCACTGTACGGCTTTGGAGCGGCGGTTGGGTTTTCGCTGGTGATGGTGCTGTTCGCGGCCATGCGCGAACGAATCGTGGTCGCCGATGTGCCGGCGCATTTTCGCGGGCCGGCCATCACCCTGATTACGGCGGGCCTGATGTCGCTGGCATTCATGGGCTTTTCCGGTCTGGTCAGAGGTTGAATATTATGGTTGTCGCTATTCTTGCGCTGAGCGCGCTGGCGGGCGCGTCGGGTTTGTTGCTGGGTTTCGCCGCGATCCGGTTCAAGGTCGAGGGCGACCCCATCGTCGAGAAAATCGAGGCCATTCTGCCGCAGACCCAGTGCGGCCAATGCGGTTACGCCGGCTGTAAGCCTTACGCCGAGGCCATCGCCGCCGGCGAGGCGGAGATCAACCTGTGCCCGCCCGGCGGCGCGAGCGGCGTCGCGGCCCTGGCCGATTTGCTGGGCCGCGAGATTCCACCGCTCAATGGCGGGACCGGCGCCGAGAAGCCCAAAATGGTCGCAGTCATCGACGAGCAGAGTTGCATCGGCTGCACGCTGTGCATCCAGGCTTGTCCGGTAGACGCCATTCTCGGCGCGGCCAAGCACATGCACACCGTCATCGCCCGCGAATGCACCGGCTGCGAGCTGTGCGTGGCGCCCTGCCCGGTGGACTGCATCCGCATGAAACCCATCGCGGAAACTATCACGACCTGGAAATGGGGCTATCCCGGCGCCGCCGCCCGGGCCGCCGCATGAGCGCGCTGTTTCCCTTCCACGGCGGTCTCAAGACCGTCCGCCACAAGAGCGAATCCAACACGCTCCCCATCGAACCCGGCCCGCTGCCGCGCCGGTTGATCGTGCCGCTGCGCCAGCACATGGGCAACGCCGCCAAGCCCTGCGTCCAGCCCGGCGACCGGGTGTTGAAAGGCCAGATGATCGGCCAGGCCGACGGCTACATCAGCGCCGCCGTCCATGCGCCGAGTTCCGGGATGGTAGCAGCGGTAGACTCGCAGCCGGTGCCGCATCCCTCCGGCCTTTCCGATCTGTGCGTGACTATCGAGACCGACGGCGAGGACCGCTGGATCGAGCGTCAGCCGCTGGATTACCGCCAGTTGCATTCCAGCGACCTGCGCAACGCCCTGCGCAACGCCGGGGTGGTCGGTCTGGGCGGGGCGGCGTTTCCCAGCGCGGTCAAGCTCAATCCCGGCGGTCATTGCGAGCAGGTGGAGACCCTGATCCTGAATGGGGCTGAGTGCGAGCCATGGATCACCTGCGACGACCGGATCATGCGCGAGCGGGCGGCGGACATCGTCGCCGGCCTGGCGATCATGGCGCATCTGCTGGAGCCGCGCGAGGTGCTGATCGGCATCGAGGAGGACAAGCCGGAAGCCATCGCCGCCATGACC
>JAGTSD010000443.1 GCA_018262135.1 Pseudomonadota bacterium
CGGCGGGCGCGGCCAGCGATGCTGGCGGGCGTGAAGAACGCGCTTTCCAGGAACACGTCGCGAGTGGCGTCGGTGCAGGAGCTAATTTCGCCGCCCATGATCCCGGCCAGCGCCAGAGGGCCAGCGTGATCGGTGATCAGCAGGGTTTCCGCATCCGGCTCCACCACCACGCCGTTGAGCAGTTCCAGCCGGTCGCCAGGCCGGGCGCGGCGCACCTCGATGCCACCGGTCAGCCGGCCCAGATCGAAGGCGTGCATCGGCTGGCCGAGTTCCAGCATCACGTAATTGGTCACGTCCACCAGCGGCCCCAGGCTGCGCACGCCGGCGCGGCGCAGACGCTCCTGCATCCACAGCGGCGTTTCGGCGGCGGGATTGACCCCGCGAATCACCCGGCCCACGTAGCGCGGGCAATCGGCGGGATCGAGCAACTTGACCGGGAAGGTGGCGTCCACCACCGGCGGCACGGCGTCCGCCGGCAGCGGGCGAAACTCGCAGCGGTTGAGGGTCGCCACTTCGCGAGCGATGCCTTCCATGCCCAGACAGTCGCCGCGATTGGGCGTCAGTTCGATCTCGATGATCGAATCATCCAGCGCCAACAGTTCGCGCACGTTCTGGCCGGGCCGACTGTTGGATGGCAATGGCAGCAGACCACTCGAACTTTCCGCCAGGCCCAGTTCCTTGGCCGAGCACAACATGCCCTGCGATTCGACGCCGCGCAGCTTGGATTGCTTGATGGTGAATCCGCCGGGCAGCACCGCGCCGATCAGGGCCGCCGGGGCGCACATTCCAACCGTCACGTTCGGGGCGCCGCAGACGATCTGCAAGGGCTCCCCGCCGCCCACGTCCACCGTCGCCACCCGCAAGCGGTCGGCGTCGGGATGGGGAATCAGGCAGATGACCCGACCCACCACCACCTGTTCGAAGGCGGGCGCGGCGGGTTCGACGCTGTCCACTTCCAGGCCGGCCATGGTCAGTTGCGCCGCCAGTTCGGCGCTGGACACTGCGGGATTGACCCATTCCCGCAACCAGTGTTCGCTGATTTTCATACTGGGAGCCTCACTGAAACTGCCGCAGGAAGCGCAGATCGTTCTCGAAGAACAACCGCAAATCGTTGACGCCGTAGCGCAGCATGGTCAGCCGCTCGACGCCCATGCCGAAGGCGTAGCCAGTGTAGCGCTCGCTGTCGATGCCCACTTTCTCGAATACCGCCGGATGCACCATGCCGCAGCCGAGCACCTCCAGCCAGCCGCTATGCTTGCACACCCGACAGCCCCCGCCGCCGCAGATCACGCACTGGATGTCGACCTCGGCAGACGGCTCGGTGAACGGGAAATAGGATGGGCGGAAGCGCACCGCCAGATCGCGTTCGAAGAACCCGCGCAGGAACTCGTCCAGCACGCCCTTTAAATCAGCGAAGCTCACGTCCTCGTCCACCAGCAACCCCTCGACCTGATGGAACATCGGCGAGTGGGTCAAGTCCGAATCGCAGCGATAAACCCGCCCCGGCGCGATCACCCGCACTGGCGCCGATTGCCGCTCCATCACCCGGATCTGCACCGGCGAGGTGTGGGTGCGCAGAAGCGTATGGGCGTCGAAATAGAAGGTATCGTGCATCGCCCGCGCCGGATGGTGGGGCGGAATGTTGAGCGCCTCGAAGTTATGGAAATCGTCCTCGACTTCCGGCCCTTCAGCGACCGCGAAGCCGATGCCGGTGAAGAATGCCTCGATGCGCGCCAGGGTGCGGCTGAGCGGATGGCGGCCGCCGGGCCGCTGCCCCCGCCCTGGCAACGTCACGTCAATCGCCTCGCTCGCCAGCCGGGCATCCAGCGCCGCCGCTTCCAGCGCCGTCTTGCGTGCGGCGATGGCGGCTTCCAACGCCTCTTTGGCCTCGTTGATAGCCTGGCCGGCGTCGCGCCGCTGTTCGGGCGGCAGGCGCCCCAGTTCCTTGAGGCGCTCGGTGAGCGCGCCTTTCTTGCCCAGATAATGCACGCGCGCCTGATCCAGGGCGGCGAGATCGCCGGCCCCGGCGATGGCGGCCTGGGCGGTTTGAATCAGTTCGGGCAATGGGTTCACGCGGGTTGATCTCTCAACAACGAACAAAAAAGGGAAAGGACCGCAGCCCTTCCCCCGTTCGGAATCCCGGGCGTCGCCGAACCGGAATTCCGGTCCGGCGGACGGTTCAGGCGATGCCGAGGGCGGCCTTGGCGCGGTTGGCCAGTTCGGCGAACGCCGGCTTGTCGAACACCGCCAGATCGGCCAGCACCTTGCGGTCAATCTCGATGGCGGCCAGCTTCAGGCCGTTGATCAGCCGGCTGTAGGACAGGCCGCTCTCACGGGCGCCGGCGTTGATGCGGGTGATCCACAGCGCGCGGAAATCGCGCTTCTTCTGGCGGCGGTCGCGGTAGGCGTACTGGCCGGCCTTGATCACGGCCTGCTTGGCGACCCGGTACACCTTGCTACGGGCGCCGTAGTAACCCTTGGCCTGGTTCAGAACTGTAGGGTAACATCCGGCGCACTGCCGGGATATCCGCCGCCGCCATGATGGTGGTGCCGCGCAACTGGCGTTTCCGCTTGGTGGACTTCTTGGTCAGGATGTGCCGGAGGTGCGAGTGGGAACACTTGAACTTGCCGGACCCGGTGGGGCTGAAGCGTTTCGCCGCCCCCCGATTGCTTTTCATCTTGGGCATTGCATGACTCCGCAATTCAAAAAGGTAAATTCGTGGACTGACCCCGGCGCGCGCCGGAGACGGAAATCGCCAACCGTTCGGAGGGAATTACTTCTTTTTGACCGGCGCGATGGTCATCACCATCTGCCGCCCTTCCATCCTGGGCCGCTGTTCCACCACGCCATACGCAGCGAGGTCGTCTTCGACGCGCTTGAGCAGGCTGCTGCCCAAATCCTGGTGCGCCATTTCGCGGCCCCGAAACCGCAGCGTCACCTTGGCTTTGTCGCCTTCGCTCAGGAAACGGATCAGGTTGCGTAGTTTGACCTGATAGTCCCCTTCGTCCGTGCCTGGACGAAACTTGATTTCCTTAACCTGGATTTGCTTCTGCTTCTTCCTGGCTTCGCTCTGCTTCTTGGCCTGCTCGAACCGGAATTTGCCATAATCC
>JAGTSD010000093.1 GCA_018262135.1 Pseudomonadota bacterium
GAATGGACCGTCTCAGGAGAAATCACCATTCATTCAGCAGGCACTTTGACGATGGGGCTGATATTCAGCCGCGCTGCTCGTCTGGCGAAACGGCGATCATCGAAGCTGAGCAGCTCATCGCAATGACTGCTGGCCCGCAGGTGCAAGGCGTCGGCAAAGTCCATGCCCTGACCATGCCAGACCAGCGCATCCGCCACCCGCGGCCAGTCCTCGACGCTGACGTTGGGAAGTCCCAGTAAATGTTCGATGACGCCGATAAACTCGGGAGCGGCAAAGCCATAGAACGCCCGCAAGACCCATTCCAGTTCCAGCACCACGGTCAGGGGAACAAAGAGCCGAGGCGATTCAACCAAAATGCGCCGGGCGACCGGTCGTTGTTTCGCGGCTTCCGGATCATTTGGATCATCCACGTAAAACCGGGCCAGGATATTGGTGTCAAGCGCGATCATTCAGCGCATCCCGCATGGCTTGGGCCACGTCAAAATCAGACAGACGCCTTTGCCCCGGTCGCTGGCAAACCAGCATACCGTAGCCTTTCTCGGGACGGGACGGACGAACGCGCCGCTTGAGTTCGATGCGGATCGCGTTGCCGTCCAGGATAAAATCGAGCTGACAGCCGGGGGTGATCCCGAGTTGGCGGCGAATTTCAGCCGGAATAACCACCTGCCCTTGGTCAGAAACGGTAACGGTTTTCATGGCGATTCCTCTTCATCACCCAGTAATCTATCTATGTCTTCTCCAAACGTGCCAGTGCCGTTCCGATCACTCCGGCCGCAGGTGCGGGAACAGCAACACGTCGCGGATGGAAGGCACATCGGCAAACAGCATCACCAGCCGGTCGATGCCGATGCCCTCCCCCGCCGTCGGCGGCAGGCCATATTCCAGCGCCCGGATGTAATCGGCGTCGTAGTGCATCGCCTCGTGGTCGCCAGCGGCCTTGGCTTCCGCCTGCTTGCGGAAACGTTCCGCCTGATCCTCGGGATCGTTCAGCTCGGAAAATCCGTTGGCGATCTCCCGCCCGCCCACGAACAGCTCGAAACGGTCGGTAATGCTGGGATCGGCGTCGTTGCGCCGGGCCAGCGGCGACACTTCGGTCGGATAGGCGGTGATGAAGGTCGGATCGCGCAACTGATGCTCGACCGTCTGCTCGAAAATATCCAGTTGCACCCGGCCCAGCCCGTGTTCGGGTCGCACGTCCACCCCCAGGGTTTTCGCAATCCGCCGCGCGGCGTCAAGATTGTCCAACTCGGCGGCGGCGATGGCCGGATTGAAATGCAGAACTGCCTCCCGCACCGTCAACCGCTGGAATGGCCGGCCAAAATCG
This sequence comes from Pseudomonadota bacterium, assembly GCA_018262135.1. Taxonomy (GTDB): domain Bacteria; phylum Pseudomonadota; class Gammaproteobacteria; order Competibacterales; family Competibacteraceae; genus Contendibacter. Next base: position 1,325 of record JAGTSD010000093.1, read on the forward strand.
TAGCTTTCGCCCTGACACGGAACGGTCGTGCCGCCCAGCAGGGTTTGCGCCATGCCGCGCAGCAGTTCCTCGGTCAGATCCATCAGATCCCGGTAGTCGGCGTAGGCCAGATAGAACTCCAGCATGGTGAATTCGGGGTTATGGCGGGTGGACAACCCCTCGTTGCGAAAATTGCGATTGATCTCGTAGACCTTCTCGAAGCCGCCCACCACCAACCGCTTTAGATAGAGTTCGGGGGCGATGCGCAGGAACAGTTGCATGTCCAGCGCATTGTGATGGGTGATGAATGGCCGAGCCGCCGCACCGCCGGGAATCGGCTGCATCATCGGGGTCTCGACTTCCAGAAAACCGCGCCGGTTAAAAAAGTCGCGGATGTAGGCGACCATCGCCGAGCGTCTGTTGAACGTCGCGCGGGTGGACTCGTTCATGATCAGGTCTACGTAACGCTGGCGATAGCGGGTTTCCTGATCGGCCAGCCCATGGAACTTCTCCGGCAAGGGCCGCAGCGACTTGGTCAGCAGCCGCAGCGCGTCCACCTTGACCGACAGCTCGCCGGTTTTGGTTTTGAACACCGTGCCCTCGGCGCCCAGGATGTCGCCCAGATCCCAGTTCTTGAAATCCTCGTACCCCTCATCCCCCAGCGCGTTTTTCTGGACGAACAACTGGATATCGCCGGACATGTCGCGCAGTCGGACGAAACTGGCCTTGCCCATGACCCGCTTGGCCAGCATCCGTCCGGCCACCCGGACCCGCCGGGGTTCGGCGTCCAGTTCGGCGTTTTCCTTGTCGCCATAGGCAGCGTGCAGTTCCGCCGCCAGCGCGTCGCGGCGGAAATCCGTGGGATAGGCATTGCCAAGCTGGCGCAACTCATGCAGCTTCTGGCGACGCAGGGCGATCAGTTTGTTTTCGTCCAGCGGTTCTTCGCGGACGCTGGGCGCTTCGTTGACAGGGTTATTCACCAGAATCGCTCTTCAGGTCTTTTCGTGGATCCACATGAAGCTGAGAAATACTCTCAACATTACAGGACGGTTTTGTCCAGGGCCCGTATTTTCCATGATTTTCACGCAGAGTGATCGTCCATCTTCCTCGCCCACCTTTGCCCCCGCCACGCCCTAACTGGGCGGAATCGGTTATGCTTGAATGCACGACCCCCAACGACCGCACCGCATGGACTGGAACCGCCTGCTTTCCCGCGCCCGTCCGGGCCTGTCCCGCCAGCAACCCGACAGCGAGGCGCGCACCGATTTCCAGCGCGATTTTGACCGCATCGTCTTCTCCTCGGCCTTCCGCCGCTTGCAGGACAAGACCCAGGTCTTTCCACTCTCCCAGAGCGACTACGTCCGCACTCGCCTGACCCACAGCCTGGAAGTATCCAGCGTCGGGCGGTCGCTGGGCGCGATGGTCGGCGACAGCGTGATTCGCCGCCACGATTTGAAAGGCGTCTATCCTCAGGATTTCGGGGCGGTGGTCGCTGCCGCCTGTCTAGCCCACGACATCGGCAACCCACCGTTCGGCCACGCCGGCGAAGACGCGATTCGCCTCTGGTTCACCACCTCTGCTTCCGGCCGCGCGGTGCTGGAGCGACTGACCGACGCGCAACAGCAGGACTTCCTGTGCTTCGAAGGCAACGCCCAGGGCTTTCGCATCATCACCCGGCTGCAAAGTCCCGACAATCGGGGCGGAATGCAACTGACCTGCGCCACGCTGGGCATTTTCACCAAATATCCGCGCGGCTCGACGCTACCAGTCGCCCCGCCGCCCGGCATCGCCTTCAAGAAATTCGGTTTCTACCAGGACGATCTGGATCTCTTCGCCGAAGTCGCCGGCCAACTGGGGCTGGAACCGGTCGCACCGGGCGCCTGGAACCGCCATCCGCTCGCCTACCTGGTCGAGGCCGCCGACGACATCTGCTATCGGATCATTGACGTGGAAGACGCCTTCCGGCTCCAGCAGTTGCGCTACGAAGAAGTCCGCGATCTGCTGTTGCCCCTGACCGGCGAGCCGGAGCGCGCCCGGCGCAAGATGGACCGGATCACCCGGCCCAAGGAAAGAATCGAGTACCTGCGCGCCAAGGCCATCGGCGCCATCATCGAGCAGGTGCATCAGTGCTTTATGACGCACGAGGACGCCATTCTGGCCGGCGCCTTCGCCGATGAACTGCTGGACGCGATCCCCGCCGCCGATGCCATGCGCGCGCTCAAGGAGTGTGGCGAGCAACGGGTTTACGTCTCCCGGCCGGTGGTCGAAGTGGAAGCGGCCGGTTTCGAGGTGCTGGGCGGACTGCTGGAAGCGTTTGTCACCACCGTCAACGACATCGCCGACCACGGTCCAAATGCCTCGTCCCGGAGCCGGATGCTGATTCACCTGATCCCGGAGCAGTTTATCGGCCCGGGCCGCGTTCCCACCGCCGCCCCCTACCGCCGCGCGCTGGCCATCACCGACTTCGTATCCGGCATGACCGATTCCTACGCGGTGACGCTGTTCAAGAAGCTGACGGGCATGTCGCTACCGACCGGCTGATTTCACTCGCAGTCGCGAATCAGCGGCACGAACACCACCGGCAACACGCTGCGCCCACGCACCACGCCCTGCTCGTCCTTGCGCAGCAGGCGCAGATCCTGCGTATAGCCCGGCAGGCCGACCGGCACGACCAGTCGCCCGCCCGGCTTCAGTTGCCGCGCCAGCGCCGGCGGAATGTCCGCCGCCGCCGCCGTGACGATGATGCCATCAAACGGCGCGTGTTCCTCCCAGCCCTGGCCCCCATCGTCGGCGCGAACCGTCACGTTGTCGTATCCCAGTTCCCGCAGGCGACGAGCGGCGCTATCGGCCAGTTCAGGTATCCGCTCCACCGAATACACCCACCGCGCCAGCCGGGCCAGCACCGCCGTCTGATAACCTGACCCCGTGCCGATTTCCAGCACTACGGCGTCCGGTTCGAGTTCCAACAGCTCGGTCATCAAAGCCACGATGAACGGCTGGGAAATCGTCTGACCGCGTCCGATCGGCAGCGGCATGTCGGCATAGGCCCAATCCCGCCGTTCCAACGGCACGAAGCAATGCCGGGGAACCGCCGTCATCGCCTCCAGCACCCGCTCGCTCAAGGCAGAACAACCGGTCGTCCCGCCGGTCTCGCGGGTCTCGGCGACCACCCGAGCCAACAGGCGCCGCAACTCGCTTTCAGGATCGAAGCCCAAACCGTCGCTCATGTCGTTCTCCCCTCAGCCGTGGCCGCTCGCACCGGACCACCCGGTCAGGAATCAGAATCTGCGCGATCAGATCACCTTCGCGCAGCAACGGCTGCCGCCGCAGGCTCGCCAGCAATCCCGCCACCGGCGCCGTCACCCGCGCCCGTTCGCCGCCGGTGAAGCCATCGTAAACCTGGCCCAGTTCCTCGCCTGCCCGCACCCAGCGCCCGACCTCATGGCGACAGGAGAAGATGCCCGACTGCTCGGCCTGCACCACGAAGACTTGCTGCAGACCGAAATAACGCAAATCTTCGTTTTCATTAGCCAGCCGCAAACCGCCGACAATGCCAGTCCGGTCCAGGAATGCCACCAGGGCACGAAACAGGCTTTCGCAATGCGCGGTCTGCAAACCGCCAGCCTGCCCGGCGTGAAGGACGAAATTCTCGCCACCGCATTGCCGCCAAGCGCGCGCCAGAGCGGGCGCGTCACCCGGTTCGAGCGGCCGTTCGATTACCGCCGGCAGTCCGAACAGACAGGCGCTGGCCCGTTCGTCATCGTTGGGCGCGTAAAGCCGCACCTGGGGCATCTCCTCGGTGTCCGGACTGGGATGAATCGCGACCCGGTAATAGGCGGTCTGGGTCACCGCTGCCACCGCCTCGGTCATGGCCCACCGCAACCATGCGGCCTGCTGGGCGCTCGTTCCTCGCGTTTCCGGCGCATGATCGAGGGTGGGAATCACCAACACCCGTTCCCGCAAGCGCAAATCCGGCCGCTGGCCCGCCTCAATATACCGGAGAAAGGCCGCCAACCGCGACAATACGAACATGCCGTTCAGTTCCTGGCCTTGCAAATCCGCTACCAGCGCTAACCGTGGCGCGCGCTCCCGCGGCCCGATATCATGGTGAGGAATCGAACTGTTGTCACGCAACCGCTCAGTCGTTCCAGGAATGGTCATTATGCTCAAGGTTTCGCTCCGCTATCCGCGCTACTGCGCCGACCGAAAACTGTTTTTGTCCACCCACTGAATTAAGCATAGATCGAATCGTCAATTTCACATGATGAATTTTACCACTTTTTAATAGTGGTTTTTGCCTCCAAAACCGTCTTGCGAAAAATCCTGTCCTCTATGTTGCGCCGCAACATGAACTCGGTTATATTGCAATGCAACAATATCCCGCTTGACGAGGAGCCTGCCATGGTCGTCAATCTGTTCAACAAGGGGCCTGAAAAAGCCCCGCCAGTCCTGCCGGAGCCTGTACTCAAGGCCAACAAGCTGTTCATCGAAAACGTGGAAAAGATGCTGATCTTCCAGATGAACTCGATGAAAACCTATTTTGATATTGGCATCAACCAGCTCCGGGCCGCCGCCGAGATCACCGATCTCGAAAGCCTGCAGGATTTCTGCAAGCGCCAGGCGGAAATCGCCCAGACCGTGCAATCCAAGCTGCTGAACGATGCCCGGGTCATGGCCAACATGGCTGCCCGCTTCAAGACCGAGATGGATAACCTGACCCAGGCCACGCTGGAAGAGACCCTGCCCAAGGCTGCCTGAATTCTCGCCCTCCGGACCGTTGCCCCGCCCATGCGGGGCAATATCGTTGATGACCCGGCCCTTTTTTTACCCCTCCTCCTTTATTCGCATCGCGGCGGCCTGCGAAGCCGCCGCCGATCCAGCCGCCGTCGCCCTGACCGCCGAACTGGGGCTTCCCTCGGTCCCCGATCCCGTGGCGGACGGCTTCACTCACCTGCTGGCGGCGACGCCGGAACGGCTGGAATTGCGGGAACTCGGCTCCAACGCAGCCGGTCCAGTCTACGCCGACTTCGCAGCAGGCGCGGTTGCTCACCGGCGCCGGTTTGGCGGCGGGCGCAATCAACCGCTGGCCCGGGCAGTCGGGCTGAAGAGCACCGCCGCGCCGACCGTGGTGGATGTCACCGCCGGGCTGGGCCGCGATGCCTTCGTCCTGGTCTGGCTGGGTTGCACGGTGCGTCTGGTCGAGCGCTCGCCGATCATCGCCGCCCTGCTGCGCGATGGTCTGCGTCGCGCCGCCCACGATCCGGATATCGGCCCGACCGTTTTGGCTCGCTTGAGCCTGACGGTGGCGGACGGGCGCGACTATCTGCGGGGACTCGCGCCAACCCAGCGGCCGGACGTCGTCTATCTGGACCCCATGTATCCACTTCGTCGAAAAACGGCGTTGGCTGGAAAAGACATGCGGTTACTGCGGCAACTGGCCGGGGACGATGACGACGCCCCGGAACTGCTGATCGCCGCCCTGGCCAGTGCCCGCCGGCGAGTGGTGGTAAAGCGGCCACGACGGGCGCCGGCACTGGCCGGACCGCCACCGGGGTTTGAGATCGTCGCGCCCAATACCCGTTTCGATATCTATTCCGTCAATCCGCCGGCGTAACCCGCCGCAGGTCTTCCTCAG
>JAGTSD010000094.1 GCA_018262135.1 Pseudomonadota bacterium
GATCCGCGAAGGCCAGGAAATCATGGTGCAGGTGGAAAAGGAGGAGCGCGGCAACAAGGGCGCGGCGCTGACCACCTTCATCAGCCTGGCCGGCCGCTATCTGGTGCTGATGCCCAACAACCCGCGCGCCGGCGGCGTCTCGCGGCGGATCGAGGGCGAGGACCGCCAGGAAATCCGCGAGGTGATGAGCAGCCTCGATATTCCCGACGGCATGGGCCTGATCGTGCGCACCGCCGGGGTCGGCCGCTCGCAGGACGAATTGCAGTGGGACATGGATTACCTGCTGCACCTGTGGAAAGCCATCGAAACCGCCTCGACCCAGAAAAAAGCCCCGTTCCTGATCTATCAGGAAAGCAACATCATCATCCGCGCCCTGCGCGATTACTTGCGCGCCGACATCGGCGAAATCCTGGTGGACAGCCCCGCTGTCCATCGGCAGGCGCAGGATTTCATGCAGCAGGTGATGCCGCAGAACCTGAACAAGCTCAAGCTGTATCAGGACAACATCCCGCTGTTCACCCGCTTCCAGATCGAATCCCAGATCGAGACCGCCTATCAGCGCGAAGTCAGCCTGCCCTCCGGCGGCGGCATCGTGATCGACTACACCGAGGCGCTGATCTCCATTGACATCAACTCGGCCCGCGCCACCAAGGGCAGCGACATCGAGGAAACCGCGCTCACCACCAATCTGGAAGCCGCCGAGGAAATCGCCCGGCAAATGCGGTTGCGCGACCTGGGCGGGCTGATCGTCATTGATTTCATCGACATGAATCTGGCCCGCAACCAGCGCGAGGTAGAAACCCGGCTGCGCGAGGCGCTGAAGATGGATCGCGCCCGGGTGCAGGTCGGCCGCATCTCCCGCTTCGGCCTGCTGGAAATGTCGCGGCAGCGGCTGAGTCCGTCGCTGGAGGAAGCCAGTCACGTCATCTGCCCGCGCTGCAATGGTCAGGGCACCATCCGCAATATCGATTCGCTGGCGCTGAGCGTGCTGCGGCTGATCCAGGAAGAGGCGTTGAAGGATCGGACCGGCCGGGTCGTGGTCCAGTTGCCGGTCAAGGTCGCCACCTTTCTGCTCAACGAAAAACGCGAGGCGATTCGCGCCATCGAACAGCGGCATCGGGTCGGGGTTCTGCTGATCCCGAACGAATCGCTGGAAACGCCACATTTCAAGCTGAACCGGCTGCGGACGGACGAACTGTCGGACGATCAACTCCGGTCCTACACCCTGGCCGAGGATTACGAGGAACAGCTCGAGACGAAGGCCAGTCCGACAGCAGTGCGGGGCACGGACGAGGAGCCGATGGTCAAGGGCGTCTCGCCGTCCACGCCAGCCCCGATGCCACCAGCCCCGGTTCCCAAGCCCGAGGTCAATCCCAGCTTCTTCGGCTGGCTGTGGAGCAGTCTGTTCGGACAAGCGCCGCAGCAGGTCCAGGAAGAACGGTCCGCCCGAGCGGGAACACGCCCAGCCAAACCGGATCGGCATCGCCGCGACCGGCCTGGACGGCGATCCGAAGCAGAATCCGCTGGGGAAGCGCCAGCCGCTAAACCCGCCGCCATTCCGCCGGTCGTTTCCGAACCGGCCGCCGCTGCGATGACGCCGCTGGTCGAGGACTTCCGGCCCGAACCTGCGTCCGTACCCAAACCAGCGGCGGTCCCGGTCGAGGATGCCGAGGAAGTCGGGGCCACGACCGAAACCGAAGAGGAAAGTCCTGGACCGCGCGGGCGGCGCGGGCGGCGGGGCGGGCGGCGACGGCGACGGGGCGAAGCGCCTGCTTCAGCCGATGCCGGCCTGGTGAATCTGGAGCCCGGCGAGGAGAGCGACGAGAGCATTGAGTCCACCGATCAGGGCTGGGAGCCCACGGAAACCGGGGAACTGGCTGCACCAACGCCGCTGCATCCCACTGCGGAAACGTCCGTCGCGGCGGCGCCCGCGCCGCAACGGCGGATTCGCAGCGGTCGTCCGCGCCTGCCCCGCGAGGTGATCGCCGCCACCAGAGCCGCATCCGAAGCTGCCGCAGTGTTGCCAGCCCAAGAGCTCCTCGCGCCGCCGCCACCACTATCGCTGGAATATCCGGTCGCCGAGGAAGACGCCGCGCTGGCGAGTCGTCCCCCGGTCACGATGCCGGAACTGGCCCCCGAACCAGCGATTGAAGCGCCGATGGCTGAATCCATGGTTCCAGCACTCGAACCCGTCGCGCCCGCCGAAGCCAGCGAACCGGTCGTGGAACCGGTAGCCAATGAAACCAGCGAACCGGTCGTGGAACCGGTAGCTGCCGAACAGCCCGAGGCATTGCTCCAGCCCGATACCGGCAAGGTTGCGGCGGCGCCCACCGTTTCCATGCCAGAGGACGTAGGCGCTGAAACGCCGTCAGTGGAAAAAACCATCGCGGCTTCGGTTGCCAGCGAGACCGAGGCGGCAGTCACCGCCGAAGCTGCTACCGACGCTTCGCCTCCAGGGGAAGCGGCCGAGCCTGCGGCCAAGGACTTGGAGTCAACCGGGTCAACGCCATCGCCGGAAACCGCCGCCGAGGACAAGCCAGCAGCTTGAGGGTTCAGAAAAAAGGGGCTGGAATCCCAGCCCCTTTTGCCCTGCCGGTTTCCCGTTCAAATCCGGTAACGTTCCCGAATATCTATCAGCAGGCCCTGCGCGGCTTCCTCGACCAGATCCATGACCCGCTCAAAACCGCCCGAACCGCCGTAGTACGGATCGGGCACTTCCTGCTCGGGCAAATCCGGGGCGAAATCCAGGAACAATTGAATGTGGCGCCGTAATTCCGGGGTCTGGCACAAGACCCGCAGATGCTCGAAATTGTCCCGGTCCATGGCCAGCACGTAATCGAATTCAACCAAATCGGTTTCCGTGACCTGCCGGGCCCGCAGGTTCCGCAAATCCACCCCCCGGCGCAGGGCCGTCGCCTGGCTGCGCATATCGGGCGGCGCGCCGATGTGGTAAGAATGGGTGCCGGCCGAATCCACGTAGACCTTTTCGGCCAGACCGACGCCTTCCAGCATCCGCCGGAATACGCCTTCGGCCATGGGGGAACGACAGATATTACCCATGCAAACAAAAAGAACCTTCACCATCGCCTTCGCCTTTGCTTCATCCCGCTGGCGCGATGTTGCGAACACCGCGCGCACCGCTTGCAAAATTCTGGAACCGATCACTCTGGACGACCGTTCATGCTATATCTCAATCCCGACAAGCTGAAAACCCTGCTGGGCCGTTCCCTGAACTATCAGGGTCTGTCCTGCCGGGTCATCGAAATCCTGATCGAGGAGGAACCACCTGCCCTGGTACTGCGCGCCTGCGACAACAGCAAGGTTATTCAGCCCAACCAGTACGGCGACGCCGTTGGCTGGGCGCCACAGACCTTCACCGTCGCCGTGCTGGATGTCCGCCGCGACCGCTTCAATCCCGACCTACCGGAACTGGCCGGGTTCGATCTGCTGGCCTGAGCGTTCCCATTCCGCTGCCGCCCGCGCCAGATCGGCCTCGGTGTCCACCCCGGGCGGCGGCGCTTCCGCCGCTTCGGCGACGTGAATGCGGATGCCGTGCCACAGCGCGCGCAACTGTTCCAGCGACTCGACCTGCTCGGCCGGCGCCGGCGTCAAGTGTGGGTAGCGACGCAATACCGCCACCCGATAGGCGTACAGGCCGATATGGCGGAACCAGGCGGTATCGGTCGGCGGTTCGGCCAGCACCGCCCCGCCGCCGCTCTGAAACGCTTCCCGATGCCAGGGAATCGGTGCACGGCTGAAATACAACGCATAATCCTGGGCGTCGCGTACCACTTTGACCGCGTTCGGATCGAAGATTTCAGCCGGCGCGTGAATGCGGGTACAGGCCGTGGCGATGCCGGCGTCGGGATGCATCGCCAAACCTAGCGCCACCTGCCGGATCAAGGCTGGCGGCATGCCCGGCTCGTCGCCCTGTACATTGACCACGATGGCGTCATCCGGCCAGCCGAACCGGGTCGCTACTTCGGCCAGCCGGTCGGTGCCGGATGGATGCTCGGGCGAAGTCATGCACACCGTCGCGCCGAATCCTTCGGCGACCTCGCGAATGCGCGCGTCGTCGGTAGCGATGACCACCTCCAGCGCGCCGCTGACCAGCGCCCGCCGGTAAACGTGCTCGATCAGTGGCCGGCCAGCCAGCAGCCGCAGCAGCTTGCCAGGCAACCGGGTCGAGGCGTAACGGGCCGGAATCGCCACCCGAAACCGGAGTTTGGCCTCACTCACTCGAACCGACCTCGTCATCCGTCAAGGGGCGTGCCTCGGCTTCCAGCATCACCGGAATGCCGTCGCGGATCGGATAGGCCAGCCGGCTCTCCTTGCAGATCAGTTCCTGCCGGGCCTTGTCGTAGATCAGCGGGGCCTTGCTGACCGGGCACACCAGGATGTCCAGCAATTTCTTGTCCATCGTCCTTCTCCTCGTCAACGATAGGCGGCGCGGGCGGGGTTTGTCTGGCCCGCCGACTTGCGCCCGAATGTTTGCGCCGGATGCCTTTGGCCATGGCCACGGACGCCAGCCGTTTGAGCAGGTCTTCCTCGAAAGCCGGCTCCAGCCGCGCGCTGACCGGCACGTACCAGCAACCTTCCGGCGCGAAGGTCTGGCATTTTACTGCATCCTTTTCAGTCATCAGCACCGGCAGATCCTGGGGGAAATGCAGGTCCTCGGGGCGAAAGGCGTGATGGTCGGCAAAGGGGTGCTCCAGGATGCGCAGCCGGGCGTGGCGCAGTTGGTCGAAAAACCGCCCGGGATCGCCGATGCCGGCCACTGCATGCACCGTGCCCTGGCTGAATCCGGCCAGTGAGACGCTGATGCCGGGATCGGCCAGATTGACAGCCCGGTCGCCGCGCAGGGACATGAGATATTCGCCGCCGCGCGCCGCGCCGTTGCCGACCACGAAATCCACCTCGCGCAAGCGGGAGGGCGGTTCCCGCAGCGGGCCGGCAGGCAGGCAGGCGCTGTTGCCCAGCCGGCGGAACCCGTCCACCACGGCGATTTCGAGATCGCGTTGCAGGCGGTAATGTTGCAAGCCATCGTCGCTCAGGATCACGTTGCACCCATGAGTGTCGAGCAGGGTCCGCGCTGCCGCCACCCGGTCCGGTCCCACCATGATCGGACAGCGGCAGCGTCGCGCCAGCAGCACGGGTTCGTCGCCGACCAGGCGCGGGTTGCTGTCGGCTCTGACCTGTTGCGGCCACTGCGCCGACTGACCGCCATACCCGCGACTGATCACGCCCGGTTGATACCCGGCATCCCGCAGCAGTTCCACCAGCCGCGCCACCAGCGGCGTCTTGCCGGTGCCGCCGACGCTGATGTTGCCGACCACGATCAGCGGCACGGGGATGGCTTCGCTGGGCAGCAGGCCATTCTGGTACAACAGCCGCCGCACGCGCACCGCCAGCCCGAACAACAGGCTCAGCGGCCACAGCAGCACTGCGACCCCGTTCAGCGAATAACCGTAACGATCCAGAAAAGTCATGGCTCAGGGTCCGGTGAGGGTGAGGCGTCGGGGCCAGGTGGAGGCGCGGGGACTGGCGCGTTCACGGTGGCGATGGCCAGTTGCTTGAGGCCGAGCTGACCGGCGACATCAAGCACCGTGACCACCGCCTGATGGGGCGTTTGGCCATCGGCGCGAACGATCAGCGGCAATTCCCGGCCCTGGGCGGCGGCCTGCAACGGAGCTTTAAGAGCGGCGGCGTCCCGGCCAGCCAGCCATTGCCCGTTGACGGCATAGCGACCGCTGGCGTCAATGTCCACTTCCAGTTGCGCCAGGTTGCTCGGCAGCGGCTGGCCCGAGGACTCGGGCAGCCGAATTTCCAGTTTCGACTCGTTCCGCAGGCTGGTGGCGATCATGAAGAAGATCAGCAGCACCAGCACCACGTCAATCATCGGTACCAGATTGAGTTCCGGTTCCTCGCGGCGGTGGGGGCGGAGGTTCATGAAGAGGGTTCCTTTCCGCCGGTTTCGGCGTCCAGCAGATCCACCAGTTGCAGGGTCTCCTGTTCCATGCGCACCACCAGTTCATCCACCCGCGCATTGAAATAACGATAGAACAGCAGGCTGGGAATAGCGACGGTGAGGCCGGCGGCCGTGGTCACCAGCGCCTCGGCGATGCCGACCGACAGCAGGCTGAAGTTGCTGTTGCCCTGGGTCGAAACGATCTGAAAGATCTTGATCATGCCCGCCACCGTGCCGAGCAGGCCCAGCAGCGGACTGATGGCGGCGATGGTGCCCAGGGCGTTGAGGAAGCGTTCCAGTTCGTGCGCCACGTGGCGGCCAGTATCCTCGACGCGCTCCCGTAGAATCTCCCGGTTGCGGCCACGGGTGGCCAGTCCAGCCGCAACGATCCGGCCCAGCGGCGAATGCAGCGGCAACGCTTCCACCTCCCGCGCATCAACCGCGCCGCGTTCCAGCCAGCGATCCAAGGTCGCCAGCAGTTGGGTGGGTAATACCCGCGCCCGCCGCAGCGCCAACAGTCGCTCGATGATGATGGTCGCCGCCGCCAGCGAGCAGGCCAGAATCGGCGCCATCAGCCAGCCGCCGGCCTTGATCAGTTCAAGCACGCTGTCGTCTCCGCCATAATTCATGCCACCCCGATATATTGGAACCTCGAAAGGTGTCCAATGATACTGGATTCACACGCCAAGGACTGCGGCATTGTTCGCCGTGACAGTATGGGGAGTGGACAGGGGGATGAGTGCTGCGACCCAACAGGCCACAGCACGAACCGGGGTGTGCGATCTGGGATCCCTGTTCCCGGACAGCCATCGCACCCGGATCGTATCGGGCTAGGTGGAGCAGACCGACCGGAGTCCGATGGATACGAGCATCCGGTCGGTGGTGGAAGGTGCGGGTCAGTAACAGGTATGAGGTTCAGCCAGGATACGGTATGCGCCGCTCTTCCAGGCGGAAAGGAGCGAGAACG
>JAGTSD010000444.1 GCA_018262135.1 Pseudomonadota bacterium
TAGGAGTGGGCCACGTACATCATCGGCCGGATCACCACCTGACCGTTCTCCGCCACCGGGCGATCCTTGGTGGCGTGCATGCCGAGAATGCCGCTCTGCGGCGGGTTGAGAATCGGGGTGGACAGCAGCGAGCCGAACACGCCGCCGTTGGTGATGGTGAACGTGCCGCCGGTCATCTCCTCGACCGTCAGCGTCCCCTCCTTCGCCTTATTGCCGAGCTCGCCGATGGTCTTCTCGATGTCGGCCAGGCTCATCTGGTCGGCGTCGCGCAGAATCGGCACCACCAACCCGCGCGGCGAAGAGACCGCCACGCCGATGTCGTAGTAGCCGTGGTAGACGATGTCGTTGCCGTCAATCGAACCGTTGACCGCCGGGAACTGCTTGAGCGCCTCGACCACCGCCTTGACGAAGAAGCCCATGAAGCCCAGCCGCACGCCGTGTTTTTTCTCGAACACGTCCTTGTAGCGGGCGCGCAGGTCCATCACCGGCTTCATGTTGATCTCGTTAAACGTGGTCAACATGGCGGTGGTGTTCTTGGCCATCAGCAGCCGCTCGGCGATGCGGGCGCGCAGCCGGGTCATCGGCACGCGCTGCTCCACCCGGCCACGGGCATCGGGCGCCAGCGGCGCGGCGGGCGCGGCGACGGGAGCCGGAGCTGGCGCCGCCACTGGCGCGGGCGCGGCGGCGGGAACAGGGGCAGCGACCGGCACACCCGACTTGAGCGCATCGAGGTACGCCAGCACGTCGGCCTTGGTGACTCGACCGCCGCGACCACTGCCTGGGACCTTGCTGACATCCAGACCGTGTTCGGCGGCCAGCCGGCGCACCGCCGGACTCAACCCTTCCAGATCGACCTCGGTGACCGCTCCCACCGGAGTCGGGGCGACGGGAGCTGGAGCCGGCGCGGCGGCAGGAGCTGCTGGAGCCGGAGCTGGAGCCGCCGCCCCCGCCTCGGCAACCGCGCCTTCCTCCAGCGTGGCAATCACTTCACCCGTGGTCACGATGTCGCCTTCCTGCCGCAGAATCTGGCCCAGGACGCCATCCGCCGGGGCGGGAATGTCCAGCACCACCTTGTCGGTTTCCAGGTCCACGAGGTTTTCACCCCGCTTGACCGCCTCCCCCGGCTTCTTTTTCCAGTTGACCAGGGTGCCGTCGGCGACGGATTCGGGCAGGGTGGGGACTTTCACTTCTACGGTCATTTTAGTTTCCCTTGGTTCCGGGTTGTTGTTCCAGCCGAGCCATGGTGGTCACTGGCCCAGGGCCTCGTTGATGAGTTGCTGCTGCTGTTCGACGTGGACGCTGTAATACCCTACGGCGGGCGAGGCCGAATGTAACCGACCAGCATAGCGGATCTTGAGGGGTGGCGGCAGACCCCGATCCAGGTGATGCAGGCACTCGAACCAGGCGCCCTGGTTCTTGGGTTCTTCCTGACACCAGACGATATCGGCGAGGTTGGGATACCGATTCATCTGGGCGTTATAAAGCGCCTGCGGGAACGGATAGAGCTGTTCGACGCGGATGATGGCGACATGCTCCAGCTTGCGTTCGCGGCGGGTCTCCAGCAGGTCGTAGAACACCTTGCCGCTGCACGCCACCAGCCGGGTGATCTTGGCCGGATCGTGCGGATCGATCTCCGGGATGATCTCCTGGAAATGCCCCTCGGTCAGATCCTCCAGGTTGTTCACCGCCAGCCGGTGCCGCAGCAGGCTCTTCGGGCTCATCACGATCAGCGGCTTGCGGAAGCTGCGCTTCAACTGCCGGCGCAGCATGTGGAAGCACTGGGCCGGAGTGGAGGGCACCACCACCTGAATGTTGTTCTCGGCGCACAGTTGCAGGTAGCGCTCCAGCCGGGCCGAGGAATGCTCGGGTCCCTGGCCCTCGAAGCCGTGCGGCAGCAGCATCACCAGTCCGCACAGCCGGCCCCATTTGGTCTGGCCGGAGGTGATGAACTGGTCGATCACCACCTGGGCGCCGTTGGCGAAGTCGCCGAACTGCCCTTCCCAGACGATCAGGCCGTTCGGCTCGGCGGTGGCGTAGCCGTACTCGAAGCCCAGCACCGCCTCCTCGGACAGAATCGAATCGATGACGATGAAGTGCGGCTGGCCGGGGAACAGATTCATCAGCGGGACGTAGCTGGCGCCGTCCTTCTGATTGTGCAGCACCGAGTGGCGGTGGAAGAAGGTGCCGCGCCCGCAGTCCTGGCCGGAAATGCGCACCTGAAAGCCTTCCTTGAGCAGGGTGGCGTAGGCCAGATTCTCGGCGAAGCCCCAGTCCAGCGGCAGCGCGCCAGCGGCCATCTTGCGGCGGTCGTCCATGATCTTGGCGACGCGGGAGTGCAACTCCAGCCCTGCCGGCACTTTCAGCAGCCGGTCGGACAGCTCGCGGATCATCGCCAGCGGCACGGCGGTATGCACCGGTGCGCTCCAGTCTTCGTTGAAGAACGATGTCCAGTCAATCGAATGCGGTCCCTTGACGTGCGGCAGCATCTAGCAGATCATGTCGATGACCACGTCCTTGTTGAAGGTCATCCGGTACTCGACCGCCAGCCGGGTGACGAACAGCACCGCCTCGGGATCGTCGCCGTTCACGTGGAAAATCGGCGCCTGCACCATCTTGGCCACGTCGGTGCAATACAGCGCCGAGCGGGTGTCCAGCGGGTTGCTGGTGGTGAAGCCGATCTGGTTGTTGA
>JAGTSD010000095.1 GCA_018262135.1 Pseudomonadota bacterium
AGGCGTTTTCCATTTCCAGGGACGAAGGGTCGCCCCTCACCACCAGACGATTGCGAAGAGACGCACGATGACTGACAAGCCCATCAACATGACGCGCCCGCTGGACCTGACGCACGAGAAGCGCAATGTTGGCCCGCAGCGCATCCAGCGGCCGATTTACGTGGATCTGCTGCCCACCTGCAACAACGCCTGCCCAGCGGGCGAGAATATCCAGGCCTGGCTAACGCACGCCCAGGCCGGCCGGTTCAAGGAAGCCTGGCAGAGCCTGACCGAGAACAACCCGATGCCGGCCATCCACGGCCGGGTGTGCTACCACCCCTGCGAGACCGCCTGCAATCGCAGCAAGCTGGATTCGTCGGTCAGCATTCACGCCGTCGAACGCTTCCTGGGCGATCTGGCCCTTGCGGAAGACTGGCAGTTCACCGTAACCGCCCCACCCAGCGGCAAGCGGGTGCTGGTGGTCGGCGCTGGCCCCAGCGGCCTGTCCGCCGCCTATCACCTGGCCCGGATGGGCCATGAAGTGGAAATCTACGAGGCCGGGCCGATGGCCGGCGGCATGATGCACTTCGGCATCCCCTCGTACCGCCTGCCGCGCGATGTGCTGGACGCCGAAATCAAGCGCATCGAGAATATGGGCGTCAAGATCGTTCTGAACCATCGGGTCGACGATCTATTGGTCGAGAAGCGGCAAGGTGATTTCGACGCGATCTTTGTCGCCGTCGGCGCTCACATCAGTAAGCGCACCGACATCCCGGCCCGCGACGCCGGCAAGATGCTGGACGCCATCAGCTTCCTCAAGGACGTGGAAACCGGCAACGCGCCCAAGCTGGGCCGCCGGGTCGCCATCTACGGCGGTGGCAACACCGCGATGGACGCCGCCCGGGTCGCCAAGCGCCTCGGCTACGAGCCGTTGATCATCTACCGCCGCGACCGCGCCCACATGCCAGCCCACGAGTTCGAGGCCGACGAAGCGCTCGAAGAGGATGTGAAGATCCACTGGCTGCGGACCATCAAGAACATCGAGGAAACCACCTTCACGGTCGAGGTGATGGAGATTGATGAAAAGGGCCGGCCCCGCCCGACCGGTCAGTTCGAGACCCTGGAAGCCGATGCGCTGATCCTGGCGCTGGGTCAGGACGTGGACACCAGCTTCATGCAAAAGGTGCCCGGTGTACAGTTCAAGGCGGATGGCGTCGTCATCGTCAACGACCAGATGATGACCGGTAGTCCGGGCCTGTTCGCCGGCGGCGACATGGTGCCCTCCGACCGCACCGTCACCATCGGCGTCGGCCACGGCAAGAAGGCCGCCCGCCACATCGACGCCTGGCTGCGCGGCGAGTCCTACACCAAGCCACCCAAGCATGATCTGGCGACTTTCGACAAGCTACACGTCTGGTACTACACCGATGCCGCGCAGCGCCCGCAGGGCCATCTGGACATGAAGAAGCGCCAGAGCAGCTTTGAGGAAGTGGTGGCCGGCCTGAGCCAGAAGGAGGCGCTGTACGAGGCCAAGCGCTGCCTGTCCTGCGGCAACTGCTACGAATGCGACGGCTGCTACGGGGCCTGCCCCGAGGACGCCATCATCAAGCTGGGGCCGGGCCGGCGCTACCGCTACAACTACGATCTCTGCACGGGCTGCGCGGTGTGCTTCGAGCAATGCCCGTGCCACGCCATCGAGATGATTCCCGAACCGCCGGCGGGCGAGTGAACCCCCTCATCCCCAACCCCTCTGCCGCTGGCGGGCGAGGGGCGTCAACGATCCAGAACACGCCCGCCGTCCGCAGCGGGCTCAGAGAAGAGAAACGCAATGACCGAACGGCAAGTCACCACCATTGACGGTAACGAAGCGGCGGCTTACGTCGCCTATCGGGTCAACGAAGTCTGTAC
This sequence comes from Pseudomonadota bacterium, assembly GCA_018262135.1. Lineage (GTDB taxonomy): Bacteria > Pseudomonadota > Gammaproteobacteria > Competibacterales > Competibacteraceae > Contendibacter. The sequence continues at coordinate 1,888 of JAGTSD010000095.1, forward strand.
CATCTACCCCATCACCCCGTCCTCGACCATGGCCGAGCTGGCGGACCAGTGGGCGGCGGAAGGCGTCAAAAACATCTGGGGCACCGTACCCCTGGTCATGGAGATGCAGCACGAGGGCGGCGCGGCCGGCGCGGCGCATGGCGCGTTGCAAAGCGGCGCGCTGACCACGACGTTCACCGCGTCGCAGGGGCTCATGCTGATGATCCCCAACATGTACAAGATCGCCGGCGAACTGACCTCGGCGGTGTTCCACGTCGCCGCCCGCTCCCTGGCGACGCAAGGGCTGTCCATTTTTGGCGACCATCAGGACGTGATGGCGGTGCGCCCGACCGGTTTCTGCATGCTGGCCTCCGGTTCGGTGCAGGAAGCGCACGACATGGCGCTGATCGCCCAGGCGGCCACGCTGGAGGCGCGGGTGCCGTTCATCCACTTCTTCGACGGCTTCCGCACTTCGCATGAGGTCAACAAGCTCACCCTACTGACCGACGACGAAATCCGGGCGATGATCGACGATGATCTGGTGCTGGCGCATCGCGCCCGGGCGCTCAATCCCGACCGGCCGTTCATTCGCGGCACCGCCCAGAATCCCGACACCTATTTCCAGGGCCGCGAGACGGTCAATCCGTTCTATGCCAGGGTGCCTGGGATCGTCCAGGCGGCGATGGACAAGTTCGCCGGCATCACCGGCCGCCGCTACCACCTGTTCGACTATTTCGGCGATCCAAAGGCCGAACGGGTCATCATTCTGATGGGTTCCAGCACGGAAACCGCCTGCGAGACCGCCGCCTACCTCAACCAGCGCGGCGAGCGGGTCGGCGTGGTGCAGGTTCGTCTCTACCAGCCCTTGTCGGCCCGCGATTTCCTGGCGGCGCTGCCGGCCAGCGTCAAATCCATCGCGGTCATCGAGCGCACCAAGGAACCGGGCACGACCGGCGAGCCGATGTACCTGGAGGTCGTCAATACCCTGGTGGAAGCCCAGTTCGCCGGTACGCTGCCGACGCCGACGCTGCCGCGCGTGACCGGCGGTCGCTACGGACTGTCGTCCAAGGAATTCACCCCGGCGATGTGCAAGGCGGTGTTCGACGAACTGCGCAAGGATCAGCCCAAGAACCACTTCACCGTCGGCATCGTGGACGACGTAATGCACACCAGCCTGGACGTGGACCCCGCGTTCAACATCGAGTCCGATGAGGTGGTGCGGGCGATGTTCTTCGGGCTGGGCGCGGACGGCACGGTCGGCGCCAACAAGAACTCGATCAAGATCATCGGCGACGACCCCGAATTCTTCGCCCAGGGTTATTTCGTCTACGACTCCAAGAAATCCGGCTCGCAGACGGTCTCGCACCTGCGCTTCGGCCCCGATCCGATCCGCGCGCCCTATCTGGTGCAGTCAGCCAACTTCATCGGCGTCCACCAATTCAACTTCCTGGATCGCGGCGACGTGCTCAAGCGGGCCGCGCCGGGGGCGGTGGTGCTGCTCAACACCAGCCCGCAAGAGCCGGAGGAAGCCTGGGACCGGATTCCGCGCCCGGTACAGGAGGAAATCATCGCCAAGAAGCTGGAGGTCTACGGCATCAACGCCGAAAAGGTGGCCCGCGACAACGGCATGGGGACACGGATCAACACCATCATGCAGACCTGCTTCTTCGCCATTTCCAAGGTGCTGCCGCGCGACAAGGCCATTGACAAGATCAAGTATTCGATCAAGAAGACCTACGCCCGCAAGGGCGAAGAAGTGGTGCGCAAGAATTTCGTGGCGGTGGACAACACCCTGGCCAATCTGCGCCAGATCAAGGTGCCGGCGCAGGCGACCGGCGCCCGCCAGTTGCCGCCCATCGTGCCGGCCCACGCGCCGGAGTTCGTGCAAAAGGTCACGGCGATGATGATGGCCGGGCGCGGCGACGAACTGCCGGTCAGCGCCCTGCCGGTGGACGGCACTTATCCCAGCGGCACCACCCAATGGGAGAAGCGCAACATCTCCAACTTCGTGCCGACCTGGGAACCGGACATCTGCATCCAGTGCGGCAATTGCAGCATGGTCTGCCCGCACGGGGTGATCCGGTCCAAGTTCTATAACGAAGCCAGCCTGGCAGGAGCGCCCAAGGCGTTCAAGACCGCGCCCATCGACGCCCGGGGCTTCCCGGAAATTCGTTACACCCTGCAAGTCTATCTGGAGGACTGCACCGGCTGCGCGCTGTGCGTCGAGGTCTGTCCAGCCAAGAGCAAGGAACAGGCCAATCGCAAAGCGATCAACATGGCGCTCAAGGAACCGGTGCTGGCCAGCGAGCGGGCCAACATCAGCTTCTTCGAGACCCTGCCCGAAGTGGATCGCGGTCGGGTGGACTTCTCGACGGTGCGCGGCGTGCAGTTCCTGCCGCCGCTGTTTGAATTCTCCGGCGCCTGTTCCGGCTGCGGCGAGACGCCCTATCTCAAGCTGCTCTCGCAACTGTTCGGCGACCGGCTGCTGGTGGCCAACGCCACGGGCTGCTCCTCGATCTACGGCGGCAACCTGCCGACGACGCCGTGGTCGGTCAACAGCGAAGGGCGCGGCCCGGCCTGGTCGAACTCGCTGTTCGAGGACGCCGCCGAATTCGGCCTGGGCTTCCGCCTGACCGCCGACAAGCATCTGGCCTTCGCCCAGGAACTGCTGCGGGCGCTGGCGTCCCAGATCGGCGAGGACCTGGTAGACGACCTGATCAGCGCCGAACAGGTCACCGAAATCGACATCCGCCGCCAGCGTGGCCGGCTGGCCGAACTCAAGCAACGCCTGCGGGAAATCAAAGACCCGCGCGCCCAGCATCTGCTGTCGGTCGCCGACCAGTTGGTGCGGCGCAGCGTCTGGATCGTCGGCGGCGATGGCTGGGCCTACGACATCGGTTCGTCCGGGGTTGATCACGTGCTGGCCAGTGGCCGCGACGTCAACATTCTGGTGCTGGATACTGAGGTGTATTCCAACACCGGCGGTCAGATGTCGAAATCCACCCCGCTGGGCGCGGTCGCCAAATTCGCTGCCGCCGGCAAGCAGAGCGGCAAAAAGGACTTGGCGTTGCAGGCGATTTCCTATGGCAATGTGTTCGTGGCGCGGATCGCGCTGGGCGCCAACCCCCAGCAGACGCTCTTGGCCTTCCGCGAGGCCGAGGCCTATAACGGGCCGTCGCTGATCCTGGCCTACAGCCACTGCATCGCTCACGGTATCAACATGCAGCGCGGTCTCGATCAACAACATCTGGCCGTGGAAAGCGGGCACTGGCCGCTGCTGCGCTACAACCCGGCGGTGCGCGAGTCCGGCGAAAATCCGTTCGTGCTCGATTCGGGGCGGCCGAAGATTCCGCTGAAGCAATACCGCTATAACGAGGTGCGCTACAAGGTGCTGGCCCACACCAATCCCAAGGAAGCCGAAGAGTTGATGGATCTGGCCCAGCATGCGGTCAATCGGCGCTGGTCGATTTACGAGGAAATGGCGGCCCGCAGCGGCGCGACGTTCCAGCCGAAGTTCAAATAATCAGGGCGCGCGGCGGGCTACGAACCACCCGGATCGAAACCCGCCGCCCTCCGCATCCCGTACGTAGAAGGAATCACCATGGATTTACGAACCACTTACATGGGGATGGAACTGCAACATCCCATCGTGGCGTCGGCCTCGCCGCTGTCGGGGAACGTGGCCAGCATCAAGCGCCTGGAGGACGCCGGCGCGGCGGCCGTGGTCATGTTCTCGCTGTTCGAGGAACAGTTGAAGCATGAAAGCGACGCGCTCGAATATCTGATGACTGCCGGCGCCGAGAGCTTCGCCGAGTCGCTGAATTATTTCCCGGAGATAGACGACTACACGGTCGGCCCGGACAACTATCTGGAGCTGCTGCGGCAGGCTTCGGAAGCGGTGGACATCCCGATCATCGGCAGCCTGAACGGCATCACCAACACCGGCTGGATCGAATACGCTCAGTTGATGCAGGAGGCGGGAGCCAGGGGCGTCGAGCTGAATATCTATTACATCCCCGCCGATCTGACCACCAGCGGCCGCGAGGTCGAGGAGCGCTACGTCGAGATCGTGAAAGCGGTCAAGGCGGCGGTGACCGTTCCGGTGGCGGTGAAGTTGAATCCATTCTTCAGTGCGATCGGCTCGATGGCCAAGGCGCTGGATGACGCCGGGGCCGACGCGCTGGTGCTGTTCAACCGCTTCTATCAACCGGATTTCGATCTGGACAAGCTGGAAGTCACGCCGGACCTGCACCTGAGCACGCCGGACGAAATCCGCCTGCCGCTGCTATGGATCGCGGTCCTGCACGGGCGACTGCGGGCGTCGCTGGGCGCGACCCGGGGCGTGCATACGCCAGTCGAGGTGGTGAAGTACCTGATGGCCGGCGCGGACGCGGTGATGACCACCTCGGCGCTGCTCAAGAACGGCGTCAACTACCTGACTACCCTGCGCGACGGGCTGCGGACCTGGATGGAGATGCACCGCTACGTGTCGGTGGCGCAGATGAAGGGTTCGATGAGCCAGCGCAACGTCACTGATCCCACCGCGTTCGAGCGCGCCAACTACATCAAGACCCTGGAAAGTTACAAGGGTGATTATATCTGATTGACCTCTCGATTTTCGCTTGGAGGTCTTTGGGGGGGATTGCGGATGCAATCCCCTTTTTTTATGCGCGCCCTCGTCGGCGGCATGGCCGTACTAGTGTGCCGTCAATCTTCGATTGACGGGTAAAGTTTCCGCAGTTTCTGCCGTGCGACGGCCAAGGTGAAGGTCCAATGGATGCGTGCCTGCAAAGCGTTTCGTTGGTTTTCCCAAGCGGCCACCTCGGTCGCGATCTGCTCCGGGCTGTCCAGGCGCCGATCCAAGCACTGTCGGTTCATGATACCGATCTCGGTTTCTGCCATGTTCAGCCAACTGCCATGCTTGGGCGTGTAGTGGAACTCGATCCGGTCCAGCAACTCCCGGGCCTTGGCGGGACGGAACGCCTCGTACAGGCTGGCGCCATCGTGCGTGTTCAGGTTGTCCTGCACCAGCCGAATTTTTATCGCCTGTGG
>JAGTSD010000445.1 GCA_018262135.1 Pseudomonadota bacterium
AAAAGTCAGGCTAAAGCCCGACCCACAGGTATGATCTTTTTGGGAAATCGCCTAAAACCCTTGCTATCAGCGATGGGTAGAGGGTACGACAAAGGTAAGATGCAGAGTAATGAAATTACGTTTCCAACTCCTTGGCCAAATTCCCACCCTGTTCCCGAACAATATTAAAAAGATCTTGCTTCATTTTGTCCGATAAGTCCTTGATGTCGTCGAGACTGATGACTTCCTCGAATCTGGAGCTGCCGGAAAGTTCTACCGTCTGGATGATGATGTCATCGGAGGGAAGCAGGGTGCGAATTGGACAGGTGACAAACAGCAGAGGAAGATTGCCAAACTCGGGTAACTGGCTGGAACTGACCGGCAACCGCAACGCCGCCAGTAGTGGGGCCGCGCCGGTGGGTTTGCTGAGAATCAGGTTCAGTACCAGGAAATGCAGCAGGCAGGTTTTGAGTTCGGCGTCATCCCCGCGCCCCATACTGGCGATCAGACTTCTTAAATGCTCGGGGCCGAGTCCCTTATAATGCAATACCCAGCGCAAGGGGGAAGAGATAATGATTTCTCTTTTTTCCGGATCAGCCTCTGGCTTGTAAACGTAGTTAACCCGGCTGAATTCCACAGTGCTGCCAAACAGGTCTACGGGGGCCATCAAAGTCGAAATGGATGAATTGAACGGCCTTGCGGTGATGACTGACTGGTACAGCTTGCCGAGCGTCTGGAAAGCCTGATCGGCCTGTTTAACGGGTATTTTTGAATAGCGGATGAATTCTCCCAGCAGGCTGGTCGGGTGCAATAGCGGCGCCAGATGGGAAAGATAGTCGGTAAGCTGGCTCTCGAAATAGCTTGCGATCGGTGCAGTCAGTTTCCGCAAGGCGATGAGGCGGGGAATATCCAAAGGCTTTTCCATCGGAGCACCATCCTGATTTGGCGAGTAGGGGCAGGGATCAGGTCTTTTCTTTTGCTGTGGTTGGCTTAAAATTTTAATGGTTTACGCACTGATTCTCTATCGGTTCCCTCCGGCCCTCGGCTCCACCCACAACCGGTCCCGCAATCCCGACGACCGCCGCAACCGCCGCTCGACCGCGCCGGCGAACACCGCCGACAGTCCATGAAACGCCGCCTGCTGTTTGGCGCGGGTCAGCGCCGTGTACACCAGTTCGCGGCTCAAGACTGGCGATGGCGCGTTTGGCGTCACCACCAACACCCGGTCGAATTCCGAACCCTGACTTTTATGGACCGTCATCGCGTAGACGGTCTCGTGCTCCGGCAGCCGCGCCGGGGCAAAACTCCGTAACGCGCCATCGCTGCCCAGGAAAAACACCCGCATTCGCTCCGGCTCGTCCGGGTCCGGCAGGGTGATGCCGATGTCGCCATTGAACAGCCGCAGGTTGTAGTCGTTGCGAACAATCATCACCGGCCGGCCGAGGTACCAGCCCTGGCGGGTCTGGATCAGCCCCCGGTCGCGCAACGCCGCCTCGCACAACCGATTCAACGCCTCCACCCCGAACGGCCCCTGGCGCAGGGCGGTCAACACCCGGAACTGGTTGAAACGCTCGAATACCGCTGCCGGCCCGGTCCCTTCCCGCGCCGCGTGTAGATAGGGTGCGAAACCGTCCCCGACCGCTTCCGCCAACTGTTCCGGCAACTCGGCGGGATCGGCCAGGGTTCGCCAGGCAATATCCTCGCGCGGCTCGCCGGTCAGCAACGCCACCGCCTCCGCCGATTTGCCGCCGTTCACCGCCCGTGCCAGCGCGCCGATGCCGCTGGCCGCGCCGAACCGATAGCTGTGTCGCAACAGGACAATGGCGTCGGCCAATGGTGAACCCACGGTCCGGCTGCGCGGCAACGATTCACCGGTGAGCGCCGCCAGCCGCGCCCGAAACTCCGGCGAGAATCGGCCGCCGCCAAAGCAGATGTCCCCCAGCGCCGCTCCCGCCTCGACCGAGGCCAACTGATCCTTGTCGCCCAGCAGAATCAGCCGGGCGGCAGGCGGCAGCGCGTCCACGGTCTTGGCCATCAGCGCCAGCCCCACCATGGACACTTCGTCCACCACCAGCACATCCACCGGCAGCGGGTTGTCGCAGTCATGGCGGAAATACACCGAGTCTGGTCGCGCGCCGAGCAAGCGATGCAGGGTGGACGCCTCCTCGGGAATTTGCGCCAGCCGGTCCGGCTCCAGTCCCAGCGTGGGCTTGGCGGCGCGGATCGCTTCCTGCAAGCGGGCTGCCGCCTTGCCGGTGGGCGCGGCCAGGGCGATGCGCAGCGGTCGCTCGCCGCTCTGGCCGGTCAGCAGCGCCAGAATTTTCAGGACGGTGCTGGTCTTGCCGGTGCCCGGCCCACCGGAAATGACGCAAACCCGCTTGAGCGCCGCCACCGCCGCCGCGACTTTTTGCCAGTCTGGCCCAATCAGTTGCGGATGGCGCGGAAACAGCCGGTCGAGATCGGCGCGCAACCGCGCCTCGTCCACCCGACCGCGCCGGTCGAGCACCAGCGGATGGCGCTGGCCGGGTCGCCCGACGACGGGACTGGCGCGCAGGTTTCCCAACCATTCGCTGGTCGGCGGCGGTACGAACGCGGGCGTTTCTCCCGCCACAAGGGTCCAGCGTCGCGCCCATTGCCGCAGATTGACGCAGATGTCACCCTGGCCGGTGGCGTGGCTGGCCAGCGCCGCCGCCAGTTCCAAGGCTCCCCTCACCCCCAACCCCTCTCCCAGCGGGAGAGGGGAGTTTTCACTGGCCAACCGGGCCATCAACCGGGCGAAATGCAAATCCAGGTCGGTGAGCAGACTGCGCTCGTACAGCAGTGGCAATGGATCGTTCATACCACCGAGCCCGTTGTCATCAGTTCGTCCAGCGCCGCTACCAACGCTGGCGCAGGCCGGTCGTGGAACACACCGCAAGCCGGTCCCAGCGCCGGGTCCATGCCGCGCAGAAACAGGTAGAACACGCCGCCGAAATGCCGCTCGTAATCGTAATCAGGCACCCGCAGCCGCAAATAACGGTGCAGCGCCACCGTGTAGATCAGGTATTGCAACAGGTAGGATTCGCGGGCCATCGCTTCGTCCAACCGCTCCCGCCGATAGGCTTCTGGTTCCGGCCCAAGCCAGTTGGACTTGTAATCCACCAGGTAGAACCGCCCGTCGCTCTCGAACACCAGATCCATGAAGCCCTTCATGTAGCCGCGCAACGGGCTGAATTCCAGATTTTCAATCCGCTCCCGAAACGGGCCGACGGCGTAGCCATGGCGTTCCAGCACCCGCCGCAGCGCCTCGGGGCGCAACGATCCCACCGGATAGGTGAACTCCAGTTCGTTGAGTCGCCGCTCCGGCGCGACGGTCGCCAGCATCAGGCCGCTCCCGTCCAGCGGTGTCGCCAGCACCCGTTCCACCCAGTCCACCGCCGTCGGCGTCCATTCCGCCGCATCCAGACCGTGTCCGGTCAGCGTCCGGCTAACCAGACTTTCCAGCCGTTCCCGGTCGCGCTGGGTGAAGTCCAGCCGCTCGAACAGGGCGTGCAGGCAGGTACCCGCCCTGGCCCCGCGCGGAAAGGCGAATACATCGCGGACGATAACCGCCGCTGGTTCGGTTTCAACCACGGGAACGGCAACCGTCAGGTCGTGATCGGGCGCTTCGACCGCCTGGCCGGCAGTCAGCCCGGTGAAACTACCCACCCGCCACGATTCCGGCACGGGTCCCGCGAAAATACGCGCCCGCAATTCCGGTTCCACCACGGCGGGCGGCTGGTAAATCTGGCCCGACTCGCGC
>JAGTSD010000446.1 GCA_018262135.1 Pseudomonadota bacterium
GCCCCCGCGATTGCATGAATCTGCGCAGCGAAAGGATCAAACTGCTGCTCACCCGGATCTGCCGCGAGCTCTACGAACCGGGTTTCGCCTCCGAGCTGATGCTCGAAGGTCTGGGCACCACACTGCTGGCTGAGACCCTGCGCCTGCTGCACCACGAGCGCCAGTGGGAGCTGGGACGGGGTGGGCTGGCCCCCGCACACATGCGCATGATTCGCGAGATGGTGTTGGAGGGCGAAGCCTTGCCGTCCCTCGCCGACATTGCCGGCGTCTGCAATCTGAGCCGCCGTCACCTGATGCGGGCGTTCCGTCAGGAAACCGGTCAGACCGTCGGTGAATTCGTACAGCAACTGGCGATGGGAAAGGCCCGCAAGCTATTGCGAGAGACGAGCCAGCCCGTCACCTGCGTCGCCACGGCCGTGGGTTTCGCCAGCCTGGCAGCCTTTTCCACAGCCTTCCGCCGCGCCACGGGCGAATCGCCCCGCAGCTACCGTGCCAGTCAGCGGGCGCTGAGCGTCTGGCAGGGTGCTCAAAGCACCAACTGATCACACCGTACGCGGCCCTCGCCGCGGTCATTCACACCCCTGATACAGGACACGAGACATGGGGGATTCTCCCGGTCAAATTTCCTCCGAGGGCCTCAAGGTGGCCGGCATGGTCCAGTCGGGCAGGAACCAGGCCGAAGCCATTGATCGTGGCCACGGCATCTACGAAAACCAGGGCATCGGCAACAGCTATCTGGTCACCACGCCCGAGGGCAACGTGCTGGTGAATGCCGGTGCCCTGAAGGACGCCCGCCGGGGCAGAGAGCTTTTCGCCACGGTGTCGGACCAACCCATCCGCTACATCGTGCTGACCCAAAGCCACGCCAATCAGTTCGGTGGGCTGGAAATCTACAAGACACCGGAGAACCAGGTGATCGCCCACCGCAATTACCCGGAGGATCGCAGGTACACCGAGGCCCTCAGCGAACACTACCGGCGCGGCTCCCGGCGCATCTTCAGCGGCATGACCGGGTCGACCGAGGACATCATGCCCACCCGGGAGGTGGCGCCGGATCTGCTGATCGATGAATTCCATGCCTTCGAGTCGGGTGGGCGCCGCTTCGAAATCCACTGGACACCGGGCGGCGAAACCCGTTCCGCGGTGATCGTCTGGCTGCCTTGGGACAAGATCGCCATCGTCGGCAACCTGTTCGGGCCGCTGTTCGGCAACCATCCCAATCTGAACACCATGCGCGGCGACAAACCGCGCTGGGCGCTGCAATTCATCGGCTCGGTGAAAAAGCTGCGCGCCCTGGGGCCTGAGCAGATTCTCACCGGTCACGAGGACATTCGCGGTGGCGAGCGCATCCAGCGCGAGTTGACCCGCATCATCGACGCGGTGCAGTGGGTGCACGACAAGACCATCGAGGGCATGAACGCCGGCATTGAGCTGCGCACCCTGATGCGGGATATCAGGACGCCGCCGGAACTCACCCTCACGGAGGAGTATGGCAAGCTGGCCTGGAACGTGCGGGCCATCTGGCACGAATACACCGGCTGGTTCGATCCTTCCCGGGGTACCACGGAGCTTTATGGCGTGCCACCGTCGGCGGTGGCCCCCGCCATCGTCGAACTGAGCGGCGGGGTGGAACCCGTTATCGCAAAGGCACGGGAATTCACGGCGGTGGGCAAGCCGCTGGAGGCGCTGCACCTGCTGGATATCGCCCTGGCCGCCCAGCCGGATTCCGCGCCTGGCCGGGAAGCGAAAAAGGCCGCCCTGCAACGGCTGCTGGAACAGACCGGCGGCAACAACCTGTGGGAGCGCATGTGGATCGCGGCGGCGATCCGGGATACGGAGGTCTGAGCGGTTGGCCGTCCGTCCGCAAGGGACCGGCGCGTCCCACCGCCTTCAAGCTGCTCTCCCGGTGTCGCTATCGTCGCTGCTGCTTTGCCAGTGCGGGTAGGCGCCCAGGCCGAATATCAGGTAGCCGCTGATCAGCGAGCCCACCATGCCGATCACGAGGAACGCGTTGTAGTTGCCGTAGGCGTCGTAAGAAATCCCTCCCAGCAGCGGGCCGAGGCCGGAGCTGAGGGAAATCACGCTGGCCATGATGCTGAATATCAGGCCGAAGTTCTTCAGCCCGGCGTAGCGGGTGGTGAGGTAGCCGCAAATCTGCAATTTGGTGCCCGAGGCATAACCGTTGATCACCATCGCCACCACAATCAGCGACGGGGTGCGAATGTCCTCCAGCAGCAGGACAAAGGCCAGTGCCGCCGAGGACAGGGTAACGCCGCCCACCCAGTTGGGCTTGTAGCGGTCGAGCAGAGCGCCGGTGACGATTTTGCCGAGAATGCCTGCCACGCCCCCCAGGCTGACGAGTAGCGCCGCGTTCTCGCGGGAGATTCCCGCTTCTACCAGGATGGGGAACTGGTGCACCACCAGCGCTATGGTCACCATCATGATGATGAAAGTGGACAGCACGGGCCTTCCGCATTTCATCGTGACGGTCGAACAGGAAGAAAAGGCAGAGCAGGAAGGCAATGCCACCCCAGATGGTGCCTATGAGTACGAACGCCGTACGCCAGCCAAAATCGCCGATCAACCAGTTCCCCATAGGTGGCACGATGACCTGGGCCAGGGCAGTGCCGGACAGGGTCACGCCGATGGCCAGCCCCCGACCACGGTTGAACACGCTCGCCACGGCGGCCGTCCATACGGTGGATTTGATGGTCAGCGACACCAGGGCAAAGATCACCCACATCGCCATCCATTGGAACATCGAACCGCTGATCAGTGAAAAGCCGGCAAACACCAGGCTGTACATGATCAGTCCGGGAAGTGCGAGCCGGCGGGTTCCCCAGCGGTCGATCAGAACGCCAAAAAATGGCGAGAGGATGGCGACGATCACCGAAGACATGGAAAGTCCGGCAGTCAATTGAGTCTTGTTCCAGCCGAACTCAGTGCCCACCGGCCCCATGAAAATGCCCGTATATGACTGCATCACGGAGAAGAAGCCGAATCCCGTGCTGGCCGCCATCACCAAAGGCCAGTGACGGCGCCATTCGTCCATTGCTGTTGGATCTTCACGATTCATTGAAGAAAACCGGCTTTATCCTGGCCTTGAGAAGGAACTGCGCCAGCAAGCCTATGGGTGGCGGATGAGTCCATCAAGCGGCAAACTTTCGTGAGATCGACGAATTTGCCCGGGAGGGACACTTTCGATG
>JAGTSD010000447.1 GCA_018262135.1 Pseudomonadota bacterium
CGGTTGCGGAAAGGTGTTGAGAGCGACGAACACCCGCCGACCCTTGGCATGCGCATACTGAATGCCCTGAGCCGCCGTTTTCGTATCGAAATTCAGACCGGGAAAATGCCGGGCGTTGGTGTCGTCGCGGAAGCCGATGTAAACCGAATCGGCGCCGTGATCCACGGCGGTCTTCAGCGAGGGCAGGTTACCGGCGGGACAGACCAGTTCCAGGGGTTTGGAGGTGGAAGATGAAGTAGAAACAGCCATGAAGTCAGTAAACCTTTGGAGGAAATTTAATGTGGATGGCCCTGTTGGCGGGAGTACGCGAACTAATCCGCAAACGCTTTCCGTACCGGTTTCATTGCCGGAGCGCGGCGCGCTAGCGCCTTAACGGGAATGATGGTCGCCAATAGCCCCTCAAGACTGATATGCACATCCTCGGCATCCAGTTCGATAGCCACGCCAGCGGGCGACAAGGACAAATTTTCCAGAGCAGATGGCGGCAGCATCGCGAGTTCCGCGATTTTCGCCCGGTCGATCTGGATGCGCCAACCGTCCGCCATGATGATATCGACTGTATCCTGATCCGGGTTATAAGCAACCGCTACGGCGCGGAGTTCCCGAAAGGACCGCCGATGACTGGATTGCAATGCTTTCAAATAATCAGCTTCGGAAATCAGGTTGGTCATGTCAGTCTCCAGGATCGCGATTCAGCCTGGTTCTTGAAGAACGCCATCACACTTGCTCGCTGGACATCATAGTGGGAATGATCAATCTGCAAGGCTCCAACTTCCATCCGACTGGCTGGCAGACAGGTATTATCCTCCGCGATTTTCACCCATTGCCCATCAAGACAGGTTGTTCCCTGCATATCCCACCACGCTGCTCGACATGCGGGCAGCGCCGCTGCGACTGCCAAGCCGCCCTGTTGAGAACCGCCAATCGCGGGGCGCGGGTCAGTGGCGTCACATCCACCAGGTGAATCGCTCCATCAAGGAAGGAAAATGCCAAACGCGCTTCCCAACCTTCGCCTCTATGAGTGATATGCACATGGGGCGGGCAATGATCGCGGCTACGCACATACCCGTTCGCGCCAATTGCAGCGATAGCGAAAACTCTGCTCGCGGCCCATCCCCTGGATTCTACTCCCCTCGTTCACGCGCGATGGCCCGATAACCGATGTCGGTACGGTAATGGACACCATCCCAGCGCACTCGTTTGACGAGGTTATAGGCCAGATTCTGAGCCTCCGCGACCGTGCTCCCCAAGGCGGTGGCGCACAGCACCCGCCCGCCGTGGGTCACAATATGACCGTCTTTAGCTTCCTGCGTTCCGGCGTGGAACAGCTTCACGTCGTCACCCAACTCCTCGTCGTGCGCGGGCAGACCCGCGATGACGTCGCCCTGGCGGTAGCGGCCCGGATAGCCGCCGGCAGTCATCACCACCCCCAGCGCGGCGCGCGGGTCCCAGTCCGCCTGGACCTCATGCAACCGTCCGTCCAGCACCGCCTTGCACAATTCCACCAGATCGGAGCGCAGGCGCATGATCAGGGGCTGAGTTTCAGGATCGCCCAGCCGGCAGTTGTATTCCAGCACCTTGGGACCATCGGCGGTGATCATCAGTCCGGCGTACAGGAAGCCGACGTAGCGATAACCTTCCGCCGCCATGCCGCGCACCGTCGGTTCGATGATTTCGGCCATGATGCGGTCATGCAGTTCCGGTGTGATCACCGGCGCGGGCGAATAGGCGCCCATGCCGCCCGTGTTGGGTCCCCGGTCGCCGTTGTCGCGTGCTTTGTGATCTTGGGAGGATGCGAACGGCAGGATATGCTCGCCATCAGTCATGACGATGAAGCTGGCCTCCTCGCCGACCAGATATTCCTCGACGACTACGCGATGGCCCGCCGCGCCGAAATCCGCGCCGCTCAGCATTCCCCGAGCGGCGGCGATGGCTTCTTCCTCGCTCTGGGCCAGAATCACGCCCTTGCCTGCCGCCAAGCCATCGGCCTTGACCACAACGGGAGCGCCCATTTCCCGAATGCAGGTTTCCGCCGCGTCCGGATCGGTAAAGCTCTGGTAGCGGGCGGTGGGAATGTGGTGACGGGCCAGGAAATCCTTGGCGAAAGCCTTGGAGCCTTCCAGTTGCGCCGCCGCCTTGCTCGGTCCGAAACAACGCAGGCCGGCGCTGGCGAACCGGTCGGTGATGCCCAGCACCAGCGGCACCTCGGGACCGATGATCGTTAGATCAACGTGATGGCCCTGAGCGAACTTGAGCAGGTCCGGTGGATCATCCGCCGTGATGGCGATGTTGGTGACCTTGGGTTCGCGCGCCGTGCCAGCGTTGCCCGGCGCGACGTAGACGTTGCTGACCCGGCTGGATTGCGCGACCTTCCAGGCCAGGGCGTGTTCGCGGCCACCGCCGCCGACGATCAGGACGCGCAGGGAGCCGCCCGGCTCGATAACGGCGGTAATGCCGTATTCGGCAGCTAGATCAATGCCGTCGCGGAACGGGAAGAAGGCGTCGGAGGCCATCGCCGCGCCCTTCAGGTCCAGCTTTTCCTCCTGCG
>JAGTSD010000448.1 GCA_018262135.1 Pseudomonadota bacterium
CTGGCCGAAATCGAGCGGCTCAAAGCCCTGCTGCGGAATTAAGCGCAGTTGGCGTCCCAGAGGCTCACCCACACCCCCCTGACTCGTAACGCTAACAGGGGCCGATCCCGGTGAGGGGCAGGGTGCTGACGCCCTCGGCCAGCGGATACGCCCGGTCGCCGGGATACACCACCCAAAGATGAGCCAGCTCCAAATTCGTCATGGCGCTGGCCATGGACCGGGTGAAACGGGGAGCGTCCGCGTACTTGACCTCGACCGCCCGATTCCGGCCGTGCTCCTGCCAAAACAGATCCACCTCGGCATTGTTGTGCGGTGCCCAAAAGGCCAGTGCTTCGTTGCGCTGGCCGATCGCCCGGGCGGCGACTTCGAGCGTGCGTCCTGCCCACGAAGCGCCCAGCTTGTTGTGCGCGGCCAGGTCGCGCGGCGAACGGATCGCCAGCAGCACGTGCAGTAGCCCGGAGTCGCGGAGGTAGAGCTGGGGTTGCTTGATCAGCCGGTTGCCGATATTGACCTGCCAGGGCTGGAGCAGCCGCACCATGAAAGTGCCTTCGAGGATGTCGAGAGAGCGTCACACGGTCATGTCGGAAATGCCGAAGTCGATGTCGAGAGAGCGTCACACGGTCATGTCGGAAATGCCGAAGTCGCGGGCCAGCTCCGCGTAATTCAATACCTGAACGTGATAAGTGGCACAGCATGGTCCAGAAGCGCCGCAGGGTGGTGGGCCGGGATGCCGGGATCTTGCCTGACCGGCGTGGCCCCAGAATGCCCGTTCCGGGAAAGGTGGCCATCAGGTCCATGATGGTGGATTAGTCAGTCGGTCGAGCGATCATGCCCGGGAAGATTAGCCGCATTATGGCTTGTCCCCCGGCGGGCAAGCCGCTACTCTGAATCAGTTTTCCTTATCTCCTGGATATCGTCATGTGTGGAATCATGGGCGCCATCGCCGAACGCAACGTTACTCCCATCCTTCTCGAAGGGCTGCGGCGGCTGGAATACCGCGGCTACGACTCGGCGGGGATCGTTACCCTGGACAGCCGCGACGGCCAATTGCACCGGGTGCGGACGGTCGGCAAGGTGCGAACACTGACCGAACGCTTGCAGCAGGAGCCGGTGCGTGGCCCGCTTGGCATCGCTCACACCCGCTGGGCCACTCACGGCGAGCCGTGCGAGCGCAATGCCCATGCTGACTGCCGCCGGCTACCGCTTCGAATCCGATACCGACACCGAGGTGGTCGCCCACCTGATCCACCAGCAGATGGGAGAAACCAATGATTTGCTTGCCGCAGTCCAGCGGGCGGCGGCGCAGTTGATCGGTGCCTACAGTCTGGGCGTGATTTGTCGCGCAGACCCGGAACGTCTGATCGCAGCCCGCGCCGGTAGCCCACTGGTGCTGGGCATCGGCATCGGCGAGCATTTCATCGCTTCGGACGTGTTCGCGCTGGCGCCAGTGACCCAGAGCTTCGTGTTCCTCGAGGAAGGCGATATCGCCGAGGTCCAGCGCGAGTGCTTCACGATTTACGACCGGAGCGGTCGGGTGGTGGAACGGCCGCTGAGCTATTCGGGCCAGATGAGTGCGGCGGCGGGCAAGAGCGGCTACCGCCACTTCATGCTCAAGGAAATCTTCGAGCAGCCGGCGGTGGTCGCCGAGACCCTGGAAGGTCGAGTCCATCAGGGCCGTTTGCTGGAAGACAGTTTCGGACCGGAAACCAGCGCCTTGTTTGATCGGGTGCAGGGTATCCACATTGTCGCCTGCGGCACCAGCTATCATGCTGGGCTGGCGGCGCGCTACTGGCTGGAAAACCTGGGTGTGCCCTGCACCGTCGAGGTCGCCAGCGAATACCGTTACCGCCACGGGGTCACACCGCCCGGCACGCTGTTCGTCAGCATTTCCCAGTCGGGCGAGACCGCCGATACCCTGGCAGCATTGCGCGTGGCCAAGGAGCGCGGCTACCTGTCCACTCTGGCTATTTGCAATGTGGCCGAAAGCTCGCTGGTGCGCGAATCGGCCTTGACTCTGTTGACCCGGGCTGGCCGGGAAATCGGCGTGGCGTCCACCAAAGCGTTTACCACCCAACTGGTGGCGTTGCGGTTGCTGGCGCTGGCGCTGGGCCGGCGGCATGGTCTGAGCGAGAGCGACGAGGTCGCGCTGGTGCGGGATCTGGAACGGTTGCCCAAGGCACTGGAGGAGGCGCTGGTGCTCGACGACGCCATCGAACGACTGGCCGAGCATTTCGCCGAGAAAAATCATGCCCTGTTTCTGGGGCGCGGACCGCAATATCCAATTGCGATGGAAGGGGCGCTCAAACTCAAGGAAATCTCCTACATCCACGCCGAGGCCTATCCCGCCGGCGAACTCAAGCACGGGCCGCTGGCGCTGGTGGATAGCGACATGCCGGTGGTCTGCGTGCTGCCCAAGGACGGGTTGTTAGAGAAAGTGTTGTCCAACCTTCAGGAAGTGCGGGCGCGTGGCGGCGAGCTGTTCCTGTTCGCCGACCGTGAGGTGGACACCCATCTGAGCGGGGTCAGTACCCACGTACTGTCGCTGGGGGCGGTGCCGGAATCCATCGCCCCCATTGTGTTCACCGTGCCGCTGCAATTGCTGGCGTACCATGTGGCGATCCTCAAGGGCACCGACGTTGATCAACCGCGCAACTTGGCCAAGTCGGTTACGGTGGAGTAAGGTATTCCCCCATTTTTCAACCTCTCCCACGACGGTACAGGATAACGAATGGCCTACAAAGGCATCATTCTCGCTGGCGGTTCCGGCACCCGGCTGCATCCGCTGACGGTTTCAGTCAGCAAGCAGCTCATGCCGGTTTATGACAAGCCGATGATCTACTACCCGGTCGCCACGCTGCTGCTGGCGGCGATCCGGGACATTCTCATCATCACCACGCCGCGCGATCAGGAGGCGTATCGGACGCTGCTGGGCGATGGCAGGCAGTGGGGCGTGAACTTCCAGTATGCGGTACAGCCGAGTCCGGACGGACTGGCCCAGGCGTTCCTGATCGGTGAAAAGTTCATCGGACGCGATCCGGCCTGTCTGATCCTCGGCGATAACATCTATTACGGTCAGGGCCTGTCGGCGGTTTTGCGGCGGGCCGCTGCCCGCAAGCAGGGCGCCACGGTGTTCGGCTATTACGTGCGCGATCCAGAGCGTTACGGCGTGGTCAGCTTCGACGCCAGCGGCCGGGCCATGGATATCGAGGAAAAGCCGAAAGCGCCCAAGTCGAACTATGCGGTAACCGGCTTGTACTTTTACGACAACGACGTGGTGAACGTCGCCAAAAACATTCGCCCCTCGCCGCGCAGTGAACTGGAAATTACCGATGTCAACAAGGTCTATCTGGAGCGGGGTGCATTGAACGTCGAGTTGCTGGGGCGCGGCTACGCCTGGCTGGATACTGGCACCCATGAGT
>JAGTSD010000449.1 GCA_018262135.1 Pseudomonadota bacterium
TTTGAAGTGGAAGTGGCGGGTGAGAAGCGTGTCTTGCGGGCTGGCGACGCCTTCATAGCGGACAAGAACGTCAGGCATGGCGTTATCGCGCTTGAACAGGACAGCCGGTTGCTCGACATTTTCTCCCCACGACGGGATGACTTTATCGGATGACTGAGAGAGGTCACTTATGTTCGCACTAAACCGTTCCACACTACCCGATGCGCCGACGCCAGCCGGCGCCCCGCCGAAGACAGGGGTGCTGCAAATCGGTGACGGCAATTTCCTGCGGGCTTTCGCCGACTGGATGATCGACATCGCCAACGAAGCTGGCGTGCTAAACGCCGCCGTGACCCTCGCGCCGCCACTATCCGCCAACATTATCGACAAGCTCGATGCCCAGGACGGCCTGTTCACCGTTCTGACGCGCGGTGTGCAGGCGGGCGCGCCCACCACGGCGCGGCGGGTCGTGCGCTGCGTGGCGTGCGGCGTCGATCCGTACCAAGATCCCGCGACTCTCTTTGCCTGCGCGCGCGACCCGAAAACGCGCTTCGTGATTTCCAACACCACCGAGGCAGGCATCGTTTATCGCGAGCAGCCCTATTCGTCTGGGGAATGGCCGCGCAGCTTTCCCGCCCAGGTCGCGGCGCTGCTGTTCGACCGCTTCGAGGCGCTGGGCGGCCAGCCAGATACCGGATTGGTATTCCTGCCCTGCGAGCTGATCGAAGCGAACGGCGCCACCCTGCGCGAGATCGTGTTGCGGCACGCGCGCGACTGGGCGCTGCCGCAGGCGTTCGGCGATTGGGTTGCCCAGCACAACCATTTTCTCAATACCCTGGTCGACCGGATCGTGCCGGGCTATCCGGCGACCGAAACCGACAAGCTGTTCGCCGAATTCGGTTATACCGATACCCTGCTAGTCGCCGCCGAACCCTTTCACCTGTGGGTGATCGAGGGACCGGAGCGCCTCGCCGACGAGTTTCCGCTCCACAAGGCCGGCCTCAACGTGGTGTGGACCGACGATCTGCGACCCTACCGCGCGAGCAAGGTGCGCATCCTCAACGGTGCACACACCGCCAGCGTCCTGGCGGCGTTTTGCGGCGGGCTCGACACGGTCGGCGAGATGATGAATGACCCCGTGGTATCGCGATTCCTGCGGCGCGTGGTATTCGATGAGATCGTGCCCTTCGTGCCCCTGCCCGAAACCGAGCGCCGCAATTACGCCGAAAGCGTGCTGGAACGTTTCGCCAATCCCTACATCCGCCACGAACTGCTCTCGATCGCGCTCAATTCGGTATCGAAGTGGACGGTGCGAGTGTTGCCTTCGGTGCTCAACTACGCGCAGGCGCATGGCCGAGCGCCGGCCGGGCTGGCGTTTTCGCTGGCCGCGCTGTTGTGGTTCTATCGTGGCCAGTTCGACGCGGCGGGTGAATTCGTCGGCCAGCGCGAAGGGGGCGGCTATCCGATCCGCGATGACCGCGCGGTGCTGGACATTTTCGCCGCCGCCTGGCGCGACCCAACCGGCGCGGCGCCGGCGCTGCTGGCCGATGCGCGGCTGTGGGGCATGGATCTCAGTGCAATACCCGAACTCGCGCCGCAGGTTGCAAACGCGCTCGACCGGATCGAGGCGGTCGGGATGTTGCCGGCGCTGGCCGAAATGCTCGCCCGCTAACCTACTAAAACAATAAACCCGGAGGCTGGAATGACATCGCTCCGTCCAGTCGTGCTGTTTGGCGAATGCATGATCGAGCTGCGCGGTCAGGTTTTCGGCACGATGCAGCAGGGCTTTGGTGGCGACACCCTGAATACCGCCATTTATCTGGCCCGGTTGTGCCGCGACCAGGACATCCAGGTTTCCTACGCCACCGCGCTGGGCATCGATGTGTTCAGCGACCACATGATCGCTGCCTGGCAGGCAGAGGGGATTGACACCTCGCTGGTCAGCCTGCTCAGCAACCACATGCCCGGCCTATACGCCATTCAGGTCGATCCCTCCGGCGAGCGCCACTTCTTCTACTGGCGCGACACCAGCACCGCCCGCAGCTATTTCGAAGCCCCGAGCACACCCCTGGAGGACATGACCAGCGAGGTGTCGTTGTTCTACTTCAGCGGCATCAGCCTGGCGATCCTGCCACCCGAAGGCCGCGAGCGGCTGCTGGCGACCGCGGGGCGGGTGCGCGCCGAGGGGGGCATGGTGGCGTTCGACAACAATTTCCGTCCCCGCCTCTGGTCGAGCGTTGCCGATGCCCGGGCGATCTACGACCGCACGTATGCCCTGAGCGACCTCGTGCTCATCACGCTGGACGACGAGATGGCGCTGCGGGGCGAAACCGACGCCGACCGGGCGCTGGCCGAGGTCCTGGCGCTGGGCGTCCCGGAAGTGGTGGTCAAGCGTGGCGTCCAGCCCACCCTTGTCAGAATTGCCGGCGCCTATCTGGCCATGCGGTTGACCGGGATACCCCCCGCTGCGTCAGCCCGCGCCGCCAATCGGATGGCCGGCGTGGTCATCCAGCACCCCGGCGCCATCATTCCGGCGGAAGCCATGCCCACCCGAACCGCTCTGCTATCCACTGAAGCCATACCCCCCGTTTAAGAGCTATCAACCTGAGGAGGATGCGTAATGAAAATGACGTTTCGCTGGTACGGTGATTCCGACCCCGTAAAACTGGAATACATCCGCCAGATTCCCGGCGTAGACGGCATCGTCTCGGCGGTCTATGACGTACCGGTAGGCGAAGTCTGGCCCGTCGAAAACATCCAGAAACTCAAGGCCAAGATCGAGTCCCACGGCCTGAAGTTCGAAGTCGTCGAAAGCGTGCCGGTGCACGAAGACATCAAGCTGGGCAAGCCCACCCGCGACCGGCTGATCGCCAACTACTGCCAGACGCTGCGCAATCTGGCCCCCTGCGGCGTCAAGGTGGTCTGCTACAACTTCATGCCGGTGTTCGACTGGACCCGCACCACGCTGGAAATGAAGTTGCCGGACGGTTCCACCACGTTGGGGTTCGACGTGGCGACCGTCAACAAGATCGATCCCTCCGAGGGCATTCAGTTGCCTGGCTGGGACGCCAGCTACAAGCCCGAAGAGCTGAAAGCCCTGCTGGCCGAATACGCGAAAATCGACGAAGAAAAGCTGTGGTCCCATCTCGAATACTTCCTGCACCGGGTCATCCCGGTCGCCAGGGAAGTCGGCATCAAGATGGCGATGCATCCGGATGATCCGCCCCGCCCGATCTTCGGCCTGCCGCGCATCGTCAAGAACCGGGAAGACCTGGCCCGCCTGCTGGCCATCGAGGACGTTCCCGAAAACGGCCTGACCCTGTGCTCCGGTTCGCTGGGCGCGAGCTGCCAGAACGACATCGCCGCGATGGTGCGGGAATTCGCCGGCAAGGGCCGCATTCATTTCGCGCATCTGCGCAACGTCAAGAACGACCCATCCGGTGATTTTTACGAAACCGGCCACCGTTCCGAGGACGGTTCGCTCGACATGGCCGAAATCGTCCGCGCCTATTACGAAGCCGGCTTTGAAGGTTATGCCCGTCCCGACCACGGGCGGATGATCTGGGGCGAAACCGGCAAGCCCGGCTATGGCCTTTACGACCGCGCGCTCGGCGCGGTGTACCTGAACGGCCTGTGGGAAGGCATCGCCAAGGTCGAAGGCCGCCAATAAGCCGGGGGAAACCATGAAACTGCCTTTCACGATTAATCTGAATAACAAGGTGGCCGTTGTGACCGGCGGCGGTGGCGTGCTGTGCGCTGAATTCGCCGCGGCGCTGGCGGCGAACGGCGCCAAGGTCGCGGTGCTGGACCTTAACGGCGAAGCGGC
>JAGTSD010000096.1 GCA_018262135.1 Pseudomonadota bacterium
CCGGGTCAGCTTCACGCCGGCGCCATCGGAAGTCGCCTTGCCGACCACCAGTTGTTCCACGGTGCGGGGTTGTTGGATCGGTTCGGTGCGCAGAACAGAATTCGTCATGGGATTCACTCCGGGAGTCAGGGCGCGCGGCGGCGCCCGCAGGGTTTACCCTCAGGCCAGCGCCGCCGCCATGTCGGCTTCGGCTTCGGCAAAACCTTGTTGGGTCGCTTCCGGCCCCATGTTCAGGCCTTCCGCGTAGATGAAATGCACGTCGGTCATGCCGAGGAATCCGAGTATCAGTTTCAGATACGGCGTCTGGGTATCGTTCGCCGTACCCCGGTAGCGACCACCGCGCGCCAGCGCCACGTAGACCTTCCTGCCCGTGAGGAACCCCTCCGGTCCACTCTCGGTGTAGCGGAAGGTAACGCCGGCGCGGGTGATGGCGTCAAACCAGTTCTTCAACTGGGCCGGAATGCCGAAGTTGTACATCGGCACGCCCAGCACGAGTACGTCGGCCGCCTTCACCTCCGCGATCAGCGCATCGTCGAGCGCCACCCGTGCCGCCTGGGCCGGAGTGCGCTGCTCGGCCGGGGTGAACAGCGCGCCGAGCGCGGCGGCGTCGAGCATCGGATGCGGGTCGGCGCCCAGATCGCGCACCGTGAGCCTGGCATTCGGGTTGGCTGCTTGCAGGCGGGCGACGATATCATTGGCGAGGCGGGTGGAGTTGGCGCCCTCGGGGCGGATACTGGCGTTGACTTGCAGGATTTTCATGAGCTTTCCTCGCAGTGGTGAGTGATCTGAGGCACACTATATTGGGATATAAAACGGGAGAAAAGCCCCTTAAACGGATAACATTATCCTGCTCATGGAACAATTCGAACCAAATGATCTGTTGATCTTCGCCCGTGTCGCGGAAGCCGGCAGTTTCAGCCGCGCCGCCGACCGGCTCGGTCTGCCCAAATCCACGGTATCGCGCCGCATCGCGTTGCTCGAAGAGCGGCTGGGCGAGCGTCTGATGCTGCGCACCACCCGCCGCCTCGCCCTGACCGAGTTTGGGGAGCATTTGCTGGAACACGCCCGCCAGGTGGCCGTGGAAGTGGATGCGGCGCGGGCGCTGGCCGAGCACCGCCAGGCGCGGCCAAGCGGCCGGTTGCGGGTGTCCATGCCGAGCGATTTCGCCAACCTGCTGCTGGCCGACATGCTGGCCGCCTTCATCGCCCTGCATCCGGAGGTGGCGCTGGAACTGGACCTGTCGCCAAGGCGGGTGGATTTGCTGGGGGAAAACTTCGATATCGCCGTGCGCATGGGCGCGCTGCCCGACGATGCGCTGCTCGCCGCGCGCCGCATCGCCGTGTTGCCGATCGGCCTTTACGCCGCGCCGGGCTATCTGGCCGAGCGCGGCGATCCGGCCTCGCCAGACGATCTCGCGCAACACGAGGCCTTGCGCTTGCTCGAACCCGGAGGCGAAGCGGCGGTTTGGACTCTGATCAGCGGCCAGCGGCGCTGGGAAGGCGCCCCTCCGGGTCGCGCCCTGGCCAATTCCCCGGAGCTGCTGATTCGATTGGCGCGGGCGGGAGTAGGGATTGCGGCGGTTCCTGACTACTTTGCAGCACCCAGCGTGCGGAGCGGGGAACTGCGCCGCGTCCTGCCCGACTGGCATTTGCCGGCTCATCCGGCCTGGGCGGTGTTTCCCGGTCGCCGCCTGATGCCGGCGAAGACGCGGGCGTTCCTCGACATGCTGCAAACGGCGCTGGCCGGTTCGCCCGGCAATGCCGCGCGCCCGCCAGCGAACCCGCTCATCAAATCCGGATAGCGTCCCTGCTCGACAATGCTCAGCCCAACAGGCTGCGCAGCATCCAGGCGGTTTTCTCGTGAATCTGCATCCGCTGGGTCAGCAGATCGGCGGTCGGCTGATCGTTGGCCTTTTCCACCACCGGGAATATCGAGCGAGCGGTGCGCACCACCGCTTCCTGATCCTTGACCAGTTGCCGGATCATCTCTTCCGCCGAAGGCGTGCCGGTTTCCTCCTGAATGCTCGTCAATTTGGCGAACTGGGCGTAACTGCCCGGCGCTGGCAGGCCCAGCGCCCGGATGCGTTCGGCGATCAGATCCACTGCCAGCGCCAGTTCGTTGTACTGGGTCTCGAACATCAGGTGCAGGGTGTTGAACATCGGTCCGGTGACGTTCCAGTGAAAGTTGTGGGTCTTCAAATAGACGGTGTAGGTATCGGCGAGCAGGCGGGACAGGCCTTCACCGATTTGCTGACGCAGTTCGTCGCTGATGCCGATATCAATGGGCATGGTCATGGCTGATCTCCTCAAATTAGGGTTGAGCCGGATTGCATGGCATAAGGATAGGCAAGAATTTCTAATTGAGCTAATTGATTGTAGAAAAAACATCAATAGCCATTAGCTATTAGCCCGCAGGCATACCGCTGCGCCCGGCGGCGAAGAACGGCGCCAGCAGGCGGGCGCAGGGTTCGGGGTCTTCCAGATGAGGATGATGCCCGCCGGGCAGGATTTTCACGGTCAGTCCGGCGATGCGGGCGTAGCGTTCCTTCATGTAGGCCCGCTTGACCAGATAGCCGTCCGCGCCGCAGATCAGCAGCGCCGGCGCTTCGATCCGCCCCATGTAGGCGAGGATTTGCGGTTCGCTCAGATACAGCGGCGACACGAAGCGCAGTCGGGGATCGGTGCGCCAGCCGAAACCATCGCCGACCGGCTGAAGGCCACGCTCGACCAGGGTCGCCGCCGCCAGCCACGGCAAACCGCTGGCCTCGCAGCGCGCGTGAATCGCGGCCTCCACGTTCGGGTAGGTCGGCGGGCGCTTGCGCGACAGCGCATTCATCTGCTCGATGGCCTTGCGCAGGTTGGCCGGACCGTCGTCGGGATTGCTGGTCGGCGGCCCCAACCCCTCGATCAGCGCCACCCGGCGGACCCGTTCCGGCAGGATGGCGGCGACGAAGGCGACGATACCGCCGCCCATGGAATGCCCGAGCAGGTTGAACCATTCCCAGCCCAGCGCATCGGCGGCGGCCACAACGTCGGGGATGAAATCCACGAAATGGTAATGCACGCCCGGCGGCCGGTGATCGGAATGACCATGGCCGGTCAAATCCAGCGCTACCAGCCGAACGTCGGGCAGCAGTGGCGCCAGCGCGTCGAAGCTGGCGGCATTATCGAGCCAGCCATGCACCGCCAGCACCGGAATGCCGTCCGGCGGTCCCCAGGCCCGGGCCGCCAGTCGGAGGTAAGGCGTGTGCAGTTCCAGTTCTTCGACCATCGGCTCATCACGAGTGGCTAGTGGCTAGTGGCTAGCCACTGGATAATCCCAGCCGGGATCGGTTGGGAACCGGTTGACGTATTTCACGCTGGAGCGCGGCTCGGCCATCATGTCGGCTACGGTATCCCGCCATCGGGCGTAATGGGCGGTTTCCTTGTGCCGGGCGGGCGCCTCGGCGTCGCGGTAGACCTCGACCAGCACGAAGCGGGTCGGATCGTCGGCCTGCTGGATCACGTCGAAACGGGCGATGCCCGGTTCCTGGACGCTGTGCCGGGCGTTGTCCAGCGAGGCGGCCTGGAAGGCTTCGACGCAGTCCGGTTTAACATGGACGAAAACGTGAACGATGAGCATTCAGGTATCTCCTTTCCCGAGGTTGAACGGCAGTTCAGGGCGAACCCGCAGGCAGATAGTCCAGCAACAGCCCGCAGAAGATGATCAGCCCGAACGCATTATTGTTGAGAAACGCCTTGAAACAGTCCTCCGGCGTGCGGTCGCGGATCAGGAATTGCTGGTACAACGCCAGCCAGGCCGCCACGAACAGGCTGAGATAGTAAATCCAGCCCCGGCCATTGAGCAGGCCGATCCCGATCAGGAGGACCAGCAGCGCCAGTTGCAGGTAGCCGATGATTTGCTTGTCGCGCGCGCCGAACAGGATGGCAGTGGATTTCACCCCGATCTTGAGGTCGTCTTCCCGGTCCACCATCGCGTACTGGGTATCATAGATCACCGACCACAGCACGTTGCCGAAAAACAGCAGCCAGCAGACCGGGGGTAACGCGCCGGTTACCGCTGCGTAGGCCATCGGAATCGCCCAGCCGAAGGCTGCGCCCAGATGGAACTGGGGCAGGGAATGGAACCGCTTCATGAACGGATAGCTGAGCGCCAGCGCCAGGCCGATGAAGGCCAGTTGGATGGTCAACAGATTCTGGGTCAGCACCAGGCCGAAGGCCAGCAGGCACAGCGTGGCCAGCAGGCCTACCGCCTCGCCCAGACTGACGCGCCCCGCCGCCAGTGGCCGGTCGCGGGTGCGGGCGACATGCGGGTCGTATTTGCGGTCGGCGATGTCGTTCATCACGCACCCGGCCGAGCGCATCAGGATCACGCCCAGCACGAACACCAGCACCACCCCGCGCGGCGGCTGGCCGTTGCCTGCCAGCCACAGCGCCCACAGCGTCGGCCACAGCAGCAGATAAATCCCAATGGGGCGATGCAGGCGCATCAATTGCGCGTATTCGCGCAGGCGGCTTTCAAAACGTTCGATGGTCATGGTGAAAATTCAGTCCGGTCGTTGACAGGCGGTTACCGGCAAATCGGGCAGGAAAATCTCGCAGACCAGCAGGGGGCGGCCCTCGATCCGAAACACGGAACGGCGACCCCAAATGGTGGCTGGCGACTCGACAAGGCCGGCGAATGCCTGCTGGTGCAGGCGCTGGCCGGCGGTAATACGGGTAATTTCAACCGGGCCGCGACGGACGCCAGGATCGGCGAACAGCGCCTGACCCAGCGGGCGGGTTCCCAGGTAGGTCAGGCGCCGCCCGCGGCCGCGCAGGGTGCGCACCGGGATCAGGGTCCGGGCGAACACCCAGGGTCGTTCGTCGCCCAGCAGTCGCACTTCGCGGGTCCAGGCCCAGGCGTCCAGGCGCAAGTCGAGGATGCGCGCCTCATCGCGGTCGGGCCGGGTCCAGCCCTGGCGCAGCACGCACACGCGGAATCGGCCCGCGCAGGCGCGGCGCAACCGCTGGGTCAGTGAGCCCCGGTCGAGCAGCCAGTCGGCCATTCCGGGAGGCAGGTCGCGCCAGAACCGCTGCGGGCGGTAATGCCAGCGCAACGGGGTCACGAATGAGGGCGGGGCGGTATGCAAGGCGGCGGTTGAGGGTGATCGGTGGTTCGAAACAGCGGGCAATTATGGCATGGTTGCCGCGTATCGGGGGAATGGCGTCTTGTGGCGATGTCCGCCGTTCAGCCACGGGGTTTCGGAATCCTCATGCTATAGTGGCGCCCTGATGGCCCTGGATGCGCCGGGGTCATTTCGATGGGACGCGGCCAGGAATAAACCACTCATGCACGAAGCCCAGAACCCCATCATCTTTTCGCTATTCCTGATTTTCACCGGTGCGGCGCTATTCGCCACGCTGGCGCTGTACGCCCGCCAGGCATTGCCGATCGCCTACATCGTGCTGGGCATTTTCATCGGGCCTTACGGATTTGGGCTGATCGCCAATGCCTCGGTCATCGAGGAAATGGCCCAGATCGGCATCATGTTCCTGCTGTTTCTGCTGGGGCTGGACCTGTCGCCGCAGCGGCTGGTGCAAATGCTACGCAAGGCCACTATGATCACGCTCGGCACCTCGCTGGTGTTCGCGGTGATGGGCGGAGGGGTGGCGTGGCTGTTCGGCTACACCCCCGGCGAAAGCCTGCTGGTCGGCGCGGCGATGACCTTCTCCAGCACCATCATCGGTCTCAAGCTGCTGCCGACCCGCACCCTGCACCACCAGCACACCGGGGAGATCATCATCAGCATCCTGTTGTTGCAGGACCTGCTGGCGATCGCCGTCCTGCTGCTGCTGGAAGGACTGGGCGGGCGCGGTTCCTCGCTGCAGGGGCTGGGCCTGCTGATCGTCACCCTGCCGCTGCTGCTGGGTTTGGCCTGGCTGGCCTCGCGCTACGTGCTGATCCCGCTGATCCACCGATTTGACAAGATTCGCGAGTACATCTTCCTGATCGCCATCGGCTGGTGCCTGTGCATCTCGCAGGTGGCTGCGCTGCTGGGCCTGTCCTACGCCATCGGCGCCTTCATCGGGGGAGTGGCACTGGCCACCAGTCCCATTGCGCTGTACATCGCCGAGAGCCTCCGGCCGTTGCGCGATTTTTTCCTGGTGCTGTTCTTCTTCTCGCTGGGCGCGGGTTTCGACCTGGGCATGCTGGACGCGGTGTTCGTGCCGACTCTGCTGCTGGGCACGTTGCTGATGGTGGCCAAGCCCTGGCTGTTTCGCGCCTTCCTGCAATGGGCCGGCGAACGGCCGCGCATCGCCATGGAGGTCGGGGTGCGGCTAGGCCAGGTCAGCGAGTTCGCCCTGTTGATCGCGGTGCTGGCCGAGCAGAGTCAGTTGATCGGCCGCGAGGCGTCCTATCTGGTGCAGGCGACTACCCTGCTGACCTTTATCGCCTCGACCTATTACCTGGTGCTGACCTATCCGACCCCGGTGGCGATTTCCGACCGCCTGCGCCGGGATTGACCGTGTTCGCAACCGCGCCCGGATCCGAACCGGCCCGCTGCCGCTGTAATAATCGTTTGGCGTATACCGGGATTTTTCCTATAATCGCCGCCATTTTTCGGCCGACACCGATCCCCAAAGGGGTTTTGGCGCGACTGGACATCCCTCGTGATCTCTCCGGTGAACGTCCCAGCAAGAGCGACGCGCGCAGCCAGCGGCATTTCCCCGGTACTTTGATGCTGACGTTTAGGAGAGAGCTCATGCCCTCGCGTAGTGAATTGGCCGCCCGTCGCCTGGGGGACCCCGTGATCGTCGAACCGATCGCTCCCACCCCCGCCGTTCGGGAGATCGTCACCCCTTCGCGCCGCGAACTGGCCAACGCCATCCGCGCCCTGAGCATGGATGCCGTGCAACGGGCCGAATCCGGCCATCCCGGCGCGCCGATGGGTATGGCGGATTTCGGCATGGTGTTGTGGAACGACTTTCTGCGGCACAATCCCGCCAATCCCAAATGGTTCAACCGCGACCGTCTGATCCTGTCCAACGGTCACGGCTCGATGCTGCTGTACTCCCTGCTGCACCTGAGCGGCTACGATCTGACCCTCGACGATCTGCGCGACTTCCGCCAGTTGGGTTCCCGCACGCCGGGCCATCCCGAATACGGGCGCACTGCCGGCGTGGAAACCACCACTGGGCCGCTGGGCCAGGGGTTGGCGAACGGTGTCGGCATGGCGCTGGCCGAGCGAGCGCTGGCCACTCGCTTTAACCGCCCCGGTTTTCCCATCGTTGACCATTACACCTATGTGATTGTCGGCGACGGCTGCCTGATGGAAGGCATCTCTTCCGAGGCGTGTTCGCTGGCCGGCACCTGGGGGCTGGGCAAACTGATCTGCCTGTACGACGACAACGGCATCTCCATTGATGGACCGGTGCGGGGCTGGTTCAGCGAAGATGTCCCCAGGCGCTTCGAGGCCTTCGGCTGGCACGTGATTCCAAACGTGGATGGCCACGATCCCGAAGCGGTCCACCAAGCTATCGATCAGGCGCGGGCCTTTCACGAGAGCCCGACCCTGATCTGTTGTAAAACCACCATCGCCTGGGGTTCGCCGAACAAGGGCGGCAGCGAAAAATCACATGGCGCCCCACTCGGCGCGGCAGAAGTGGCCGCGACGCGCGAAAACATCGGCTGGAAACACGAACCCTTTGTGATTCCGCCGGAGTTTTATCGCGCCTTCGACGCCCGCGCCAGAGGGGCGGCATGGGAAGGTGAATGGAACGAGTTGTTCAGCCGTTATCGGGTGAAGTATCCCGAGGTGGCGGCGGAGTTCGAACGGCGGCTGGCCTGCGGCTTTCCCCCTGACTGGGAGGAACTGGCCTGGAACTTCATTCAGGCCACGCAGGAACGGCGCGAGGACATCGCGACTCGGGTCGCTTCCCAGCGCGCGCTTGAAGCGTATGGTCCCCATTTTCCCAGCCTGGTCGGCGGCTCGGCGGATCTCACCGAATCCACCGGCATCCCCTGGGTCGGTTGCCGTCCGGTCGATTTCCAACATCCCGACGGGAATCTGATCTATTACGGCGCCCGCGAATTTGCGATGGACGCCATTATGAATGGCTTGGCGCTGCACGGTGGCTACGTGCCGTTCGGCGGCACTTTCCTGATGTTCGCCGACTACGGCCGCAGCGCCATCCGCATGTCGGCCCTGATGAAACTGCGCTGCATGTTCGTGCTGACCCACGACTCCATCGGCGTGGGCGGCGATGGTCCGACCCACCAGCCGGTCGAGCATGTCGCCAGCCTGCGGATCATTCCCGACCTGTCGGTGTGGCGAACCTGCGACACCACGGAAACCGCCGTGGCCTGGAAAGCGGCGCTCGACCGGGTCAACGGCCCGACCGCCCTGATTTTCACTCGCCAGAAGCTGCCGCACCAGGATCGTTCTCCCGAACAGGTGCGGGCCATTGCCCGGGGCGGTTACGTGCTGCTCGACTGCGGGGATGAACCGGAAGCCATCCTCATCGCTACCGGTTCCGAGGTGCAACTGGCGGTCGCTGCCGCCCGGCAACTGAACGGCCAGGGCCGGCGGGTTCGCGTCGTCTCCATGCCCTCGGTGGACGTGTTCGACGCGCAGGATGCCGCCTGGCGCGAATCGGTGCTGCCGGCGGCGGTCACCCGGCGCGTGGTGGTGGAGGCCGGCGTGACCGCGCCCTGGTACAAATACGCGGGCCCACAAGGTACGGTGCTCGGCATCGACTGCTTCGGCGAATCCGGTCCGCCCGAGGTGATTTTCCAGCATTTCGGGTTCACCGCCGAAGGAGTGGTCGCCGCTGTGGAGGCCCTGTTTAAGTCCGGCGCCACTTTTTGATGAATAAGGTTTAAACTTGATCGTGTTGGGTGGGTGGCGACGCCCGCCCGTGTTTCGATGAAAAACCACTCCGCTGGAGGAAAATAATGGCTATCAAAGTTGGCATTAACGGTTTTGGCCGCATTGGCCGCATGGTGTTTCGCGCCGCCGTCAAGAACTTCCCCGACATTGAGATCGTCGGCATCAACGACCTGCTTGAGCCCGACTATCTGGCCTACATGCTGATGTACGATTCGGTGCATGGCCGCTTCCAGGGTACTGTTGCCGTGGATGGCAACACCCTGATCGTCAACGGCAAGAAGATCCGCCTGACCGCCGTCAAGGATCCCGCCGAACTGAAGTGGAACGAAGTCGGCGCCGACATCGTCGTCGAGTCCACCGGCCTGTTCCTGACCAAGGACACCTGCCAGAAGCACATCAATGCCGGCGCCAAGAAGGTCATCCAGAGCGCGCCCAGCAAGGATGACACCCCGATGTTCGTCTACGGCGTCAACGACAAGACCTACGCCGGCCAGACCATCATCTCCAACGCCTCCTGCACCACCAACTGCCTGGCGCCGGTCGCCAAGGTGCTGAACGACACCTGGGGCATCAAGCGTGGCCTGATGACCACCGTCCACGCCGCCACCGCTACCCAGAAGACGGTGGACGGTCCCTCCAACAAGGATTGGCGCGGCGGCCGCGGTATTCTGGAGAACATCATTCCGTCCTCCACTGGCGCCGCCAAGGCCGTCGGCGTGGTCATCCCCGAACTGAACAAGAAGCTGACCGGCATGGCCTTCCGCGTTCCCACCTCCGACGTGTCCGTGGTGGACCTGACCGTAGAGCTGAACAAGCCCGCGACCTACAAGGAAATCTGCGCCGCGATGAAGGCCGCCTCCGAAGGCGCCATGAAAGGCGTGCTGGGCTATACCGAAGACAAGGTCGTTGCGACCGACTTCCGGGGCGAGGTCTGCACCTCCACGTTCGACGCCGACGCCGGCATCGCGCTGGATGACACCTTCGTCAAGGTGGTGGCCTGGTACGACAACGAATGGGGCTACTCCTGCAAGGTTCTGGAGATGGTCCGCGTCA
>JAGTSD010000450.1 GCA_018262135.1 Pseudomonadota bacterium
TAGGTGCGCTCGAAGGATGCGCCTTCGTTGCCGGTCGCTTCGTGGAAATGCTGCTCGTCAGGTTCCAGGTCGTCGAGGGCGCCGGGCGGACACAGTTCGGTTTCCTCGAAGGGAAAATCGCCCAGTTCCGACTCGCTGCCGTCGGGTAACCGCCATTCGCTCAGCGTCGTGGTGCGGTCGCAGACCTCCCCAACCTCGAAACCGTCCTCATCTTCATCCTCATCTTCATCCTCATCCTCATCCTCATCCTCGTCTGACCATCGCCGACGGCGCGGCCCGTAATAACCCGTGTATTCGGCGCTGCCGCTCTCCTCAATGGAGATCAACACCAGGTGGAGATCGCAGTCGGCCTGTTCCGCCGCCGGGACCAGCACCGAGGCCACAGCGGCGTCTACACCCTTCAGGGCGTCGAACGCCAGCGCCGCCGGGGTATAGGCATGTTCCAGCGGATAGACCAGCTTTTCGGGCGAGTCGTCGTCGGGCGATTCCTTGGCGGCGGTCCACTCGCGCAACAGGTCTACCACAGCCGCCTGTTCGGTCTCGTAGCTGGGCGGTTCGGGCAGGCGGCCTTTGGCGGTGCGCAGCAGCAGATTGTAGACCAGCGTCAGCCGGCATCCTGACGTAATAGGCAGCACTTCATGGACGCAATCGGCGTAGAACGCGGCGAAGGCCACGTCGGAGGGTTCCGGGCCGTGCAGGTCAAGCCGCGCTTCCCGGTCGCGGTGGCGCACCACCAGTTCGCCGCCGGTATAAAGGGAGGGCAGCACGATGACGAGCGTGGCGAACATGCCAGGGGCTTTTTCGGTATCGCGATGCTCTACGAAGAAGCTGCCCTGGTCGTATACCAGCAGTTTGTAAAGTTCGGCCACCACGGGCTGGGCCACCCCCAGGCCAGCGGCAACCCGCGTGACGATGGTTTCCAGGTCGCGCGACCAGTGCCGACCACCAATCCGAATTTTGGCGGCGTCAATTTGCCAGGTTCGCCGGACATTGGTGTCAATCACAGTCTCCTCACCGCGACCGTAGGGAGCCTGCTCGGCGACGGCGATGAGTTGCTCCGCCTGAACTGGCAGCAGTGGCAGCGCAATGGGGCCGACGCCTTCCACTTCCAGGGACGGCGTGAAAATCTCGGCCGAGCCAGCGGCGTAAAAATCGCCGGGGCGTTGGACCGTGTCCAGCAGCCCGGCCAAGTCGGTGGTAATGGATGACATGATCTCCTCCGTCTGCTTTCGTTACTGGCATTCCCCCACCGATCCTGGCCGGCAGCGCCGCCGATCCACCCAGATCGTGCTGTCCAGCCCGGCGTCGGTGAAACGTGCGCCATCAACGCGGGCATCGGCCAGCGTCGCCTCGGCCAGATCGGCCCCGGTGAAATCAACTGCCAACAGATTTGCTCCATCCAGCTTGGCGCCACGGAGATTGGCACCGCTCAGCACCGCGTTTTCCAACACCGCCCGGCTCAGCGTCGCGCCGCTCAAAACGACGCCCGGCAGCTTGGCATCGGTCAAATTCGCCTGCGCCAGATTAGCCTTGTCCAGCTTCGCCCCACTCAGATTCGCGCCGGTGAGGTCGGCCTGATACAACCGCGCCCCGTTCAGGTCGGCATGGCTCAGATTCGCCTGTCTCAGCACCGCCCGATCCAGGCGCGCGCCCGCCATGCTGACGTTCGCGAACACCGCTCGTTCCAACTGGGCCGAGACCAGGCGGGCGTTGGTCAACGTCGCATTGGCAAAATCCAACCCATTCAGCACGGCGTTTCCCAAATCAGCGCCGTCGAGTCGAGCGCGGTTCAACTTGGCGTCCGTCAAATTGACCTGGGTGAGGACCGCCTCGCGCAAATCCGCACCCGTCAAGTCCACGCCCTGCTTGTCGCAGCGCAACCAGTTGACCCGCCGTGCCGGGGGATCTTCGCAAGCGCTCCACCCAGTGGCGGGCCAGTACAGCAGCGCCAATAGACAGAGCAGCGGCAGTAGAACGGTGGGAGAACCGTCGCTAACTTTCACGATAGCGCTCTCATAGCGCCTGCTCCGAAGCAAACACCAGATCCACCACCTGCGGGAACCGCTCCACGAAATGGAGGGTGAGACCTTCCCGGATGTGCTCCGGCAATTCCTCGGCGTCGCCGCGACAGCCTTCCGGCAGGATGATTTCGTGGATGCCGACCCGACGGGCAGCAATCAGCTTCTCGCGAATTCCCCCCACCGGCAACACCTGCCCGGTCAAGGTCAGTTCGCCGGTCATCGCCAGCGGTCGGCTCGGCTGCTGGCCGCGCGCCAGCGACAGCAGGGCGGTGGCCATGGTGATGCCGGCGCTCGGACCATCCTTGGGCGTCGCGCCTTCCGGCACGTGCAGGTGGACAAAGGCTTCGTCGAAGAACTTGGGGGACAAAGGCTTCGTCGAAGAACTTGGGGTCGGCCTGATACTCCTCCAGATGGGCGCTGAGGTAGCTGTAGGCGATGTTGGCCGATTCCTGCATCACCTCGCCCAGCCGGCCGGTCAGCTTGAAGCCGCGATTCTTGCTGTGGACCAGGCTGGCCTCGACGTTGAGCGTCGCTCCACCCATGGCGGTCCAGGCCAGACCGGTGACCACGCCGATGCCGGACATCGGCGTTTCGGTCTTGAACGGCGGCTTGCCCAGATAGCCGTCCACATCCGGCGGTTCCACCGCGATCGGCCCCTCGCGGCCCTCGACGATTTGCACCGCGCTTTTGCGCACGATCCGGCCCAGTTGCTTTTCCAGA
>JAGTSD010000097.1 GCA_018262135.1 Pseudomonadota bacterium
ACCGACGACCACAATCTGGACGCCATCGCCGACCGGCTGGGCGTGGACGTGCATGGCCGCCATACCGCACTGGGCGATTCGCTGGTGACCGCGCAGGTGTTCCTCAAGCTGCTGGACCTGCTGGAGGCGCAGGGTATTAAAACGCTCGGCCAGGCATTGGAGGCGTCCGACAGGATGGTGGAAGTTCGCAAGACCATGTCGAAGTTTTGAAAGCACCATGCGACAACAATCCAGGGAATACATCGTTATCCTGTTTATCGTCGGCGTGCTGGCGCTCAACTATCCGGTACTGGAGTTGTTCAACCGGCCGTGGATGCCATTTGGCATCCCGGTGCTGTACCTCTACCTCTATCTGATGTGGCTGGTGCTCATCATCTTGCTGATCGTGGTGGTGGAACGCTCGGAAATTCCCGAGCCGGATCAGCCTGCCCCCATGGAAAATGCTTCCCAGCCCGAAGTCATGCCTGCCGAAAAGCGGGCAACCGGCGGCGCCGATCCGGCGGAGGCGCCCTGAATGCTGAGCGACGGCGTCATTATCACCAGCGCGCTGGTCTACATGGGCGTCCTGTTCGGCATCGCCTATTATGGCGACCAGCGTGCCGACGCCGGCCGTTCGATCATCGCCAACCCCTACACCTACACCCTGTCGCTGGCGATCTACTGCACCGCCTGGACCTTTTACGGCAGCGTCGGGCTGGCGGCGACCAGCGGGGTGGATTTTCTCCCCGTCTATCTGGGGCCGACCCTGATGGCGGTACTGTTCTGGTTCGTGCTGCGGCGCATCGTGCGCATCACCAAGGCTCACCGCATCACCACCATCGCCGACTTCGTGGCTTCCCGCTACGGTAAGAGCGGCCTGCTGGCCGGGATGGTGACGGTCATCGTGGTGGTCGGCATCCTGCCGTACATCTCCATCCAGTTGAAGGCGATCGCTACCAGCTTCAGCCTGCTGCGCCAGTATCCCACGGTGGCGATGACCGATTTCGCCGCGCACCAGCCGTTCTGGCTGGATACCACGTTTTACGTGGCGTTGGTGCTGATCGTGTTCGCTATCCTGTTCGGCACCCGCCATATTGACATCACCGAGCGCCACGAGGGGATGGTGGCGGCGGTGGCGTTCGAATCGCTGTTCAAGCTGGTGGCTTTCGTGCTGGTCGGCATCGCGGTGACGTTCGTGATGTTCGACGGTCCCGGCGATCTGTTCCAGCGGGCCGCAGAGCATCCGTATCGGGCTGCCCTGATGCGGTTCGATGTGGTACCAGGCAGTTACGGTGGCTGGTTGTCGCTGACCTTTCTTTCGATGATGGCATTCCTGTTTCTGCCCCGGCAGTTCCAGGTGCTGGTGGTGGAAAATGTCAACGAAGCTCATATCCGCAAGGCGATCTGGCTGTTTCCGCTGTATCTGTTTGCCATCAACCTGTTCGTCCTGCCCATCGCCCTGGGCGGTCTGCTGATCTTTGCCGGCGGCGAGGTGGACGCCGACATGTTCGTGCTGGCGTTGCCGATGGCCAAACATATGCCGGACCTGGCGCTGCTGGTGTTTCTGGGGGGATTGTCGGCGGCCATCAGCATGATCCTGTTCGAGACCGTCACCCTCGCCACCATGGTCTGCAACGACGTGGTAATGCCGATCCTGCTGCGCATCAATCCCCGCTGGCTGGCTGGCCGTTCCGACCTCTCCGGCCTGCTGCTCGGCATCCGCCGCGCGGGCATTGCCGCGCTGATCCTGCTGGGCTATCTGTATTTCCGTTACATCGGCGAATCCTACGCCCTGGTGGCCAGCGGCCTGATTTCTTTCGCCGCCGCGGCCCAGTTCGCGCCGCCGATCCTGATCGGGCTGTACTGGCAGCGGGCAAACCGGCGCGGCGCGCTGATCGGCCTGAGCGGCGGCTTCCTGGTCTGGGCCTATACCCTGTTGCTGCCGGCCATGGCCCGTTCCGGCTGGATTGGCGGCGGCTTCGTGGATCAGGGGCTGTTCGGGCTGGAACTGCTCAGGCCCTACGCCCTGTTCGGCCTGCAGGGCCTCGATCCCTACATGCATTCCGTGTTCTGGAGCATGTTGATCAACATCGGCGGCCTGGTGTTCGGGTCCACCCTCAGCAAACCGGACGCCATCGAACAGGTGCAGGGCAGTCAGTTCGTCAATGTGTTCGAACGCGAGCGTCACGACGGCGACGCGCTGCTGTGGCGGGGCGTGGTGGATACCGCCCAACTCTATGAGCTGCTGGCCCGTTTCATCGGCCCGCAGCGCGCCAGTGAAGCCTTCGAAAGCTACATCCAGGAAAACCACGATTATCCGCTGCAAGCCGATCCCCGGCTGATCCATTACACGGAAAGATTACTGGCAGGCGCGATCGGCGCGGCCTCGGCCCGGGTGATGGTTTCCTCCATCGTCATGGGCGAGGTGCTCAGCATCGAGGAGGTGATGACCATCCTCGACGAGAGTACCCAGATGATTGAGTACAGTCGTCGGCTGGAGCAGCAATCCCGGGAGCTGGAAGCCGCTTCAGCCGAACTGCGCGCAGCCAACAACCGGTTGCGGGAACTCGATCGGCTCAAGGACGAATTCATCTCCACCGTCACCCACGAGTTGCGCACGCCGCTGACCTCGATCCGGGCCTTTTCGGAAATCCTGCTGGCCAACCCCGACATGGACGTGGAGCAACGCAGCAAGTTTCTCGGCATCATCGTCAAGGAAAGCGAGCGGCTGACCCGGTTGATCAATCAGGTGCTCGACATGGCCAAGATCGATTCGGGTCGGATCGAGTGGCGCGACGAGGAGGTAGATCTGCGCGCGCTGATTCAGGACGCCATCAACTCTACCAGCCAGTTGTTCCGCGACAAGGCGGCAATCTTGCGCGAGGAGCTGGGCGACCGGCCGGTGGTCATCGCCGGCGATCACGACCGGCTGACTCAGGTGATCATCAACCTGCTGTCGAACGCCGTGAAATTCTGTCCGGAACAGACGGGCGAAGTGACCATCCGGTTACGACCCGTGGCGAACCGCTGGCGCATCGAGGTGAGCGATAACGGTCCTGGCATCGCCGAGGATCAGCACAGATTGATCTTCGAGAAATTCCATCAGGTTAGTAATAGCCATGCCGGCAAACCCACGGGAACGGGGTTGGGACTGCCAATCAGCCAGAAGATCGTCGAGCACCACAACGGCCGTATCTGGGTGGAGAGCGAAATCGGGCAGGGCGCTGTCTTCATCGTGGAATTGCCCATGAGGCAGTGATCGGGGATCAGGGGTTGCCCGGAGCCGAATTTCTGAAACCCGACGCCTTTAACAGGCGTTCGATGCCACCGCTGCGTCTTCGGGTTCGCCCGGGTGGGCGGGTTCGCCAACCACCGGGTTGCGGAACCGCTCCCTGAGGGGGCGAACCTCGCGATGGAGACCGGTCTGACTGCGAACGCGGTCGCCCAGTTGCAACAGTTTGCCGCCCAGCCGGTAGTGGCCGTTGGCGCTGCGCTCGACCAGACCGTGCTCGATCAGCGACGCCAGGATGCGAAATGCGGTGGAGGGATGCAGGCCAGTGGCGCTGGCCAGGGTTTTGAGGCTGACGGGTTCGTCGTGCGCGGCGATGGCGTCCAGCAACCGGGATAGCCGGGCGATCACTTGAATCGAGGAAGTCGCTTTGACGGTCATTCGCTGCCCCAATGCACGGTAACCTATTCATGTTTTGTGAAATTGAAGTGACTATATTGCATTGCAGCATAAATTGCTACAGTTTTAGCAAGGAATCAAGCGCCAGGATGGTCTCGCGATGAAACTCTATCTCGATCTGGTGCGGCGGGTGTTGGCCGAGGGGGTTCGCAAGCAGGATCGAACCGGGGTCGGGACCCTGAGCGTATTTGGCGCGCAACTGCGCTTTGATTTGCGGCGTGGCTTTCCGCTGGTGACGACCAAGAAGCTGCACCTGCGCTCGATCATTCACGAACTGCTATGGTTTTTGCGCGGTGACACTTGCGTGGATTACCTGCACGAGCATGGGGTCACGATCTGGGACGATTGGGCCGATGAAACCGGCGATCTGGGGCCGATCTATGGCAAGCAGTGGCGCGACTGGGAGGCGGTGGACGGGCATCGTATAGATCAGCTCGCTCGCGCCATCGAACTGCTGCGGCGTGACCCCGATTCGCGGCGAATCGTTGTATCGGCGTGGAACGTCGGCGAGCTGGAGCGGATGCGGCTGTTGCCCTGCCATGTGCTGTTCCAGTTTTACGTCGCTGACGGCGAACTGTCTTGTCAGCTCTACCAGCGCAGCGCCGACCTGTTTCTCGGCGTGCCGTTCAACATCGCCAGCTACGCGCTGTTGACCCACCTGGTTGCGCAGCAAAGTGACCTGGGGGTGGGCGAGTTTATCTGGACCGGCGGCGACTGCCATTTGTACCTGAATCATCTGGAACAGGCCCGCCTGCAACTGAGCCGCGAACCGCTGGCGCCGCCGCGCCTGTTGATTCACCGCCGGCCGGAGACGCTCGCCGATTACCGCTATGAAGATTTTGAAATCATCGGCTATCAGGCGCATCCGGCGATCAGGGCGCCGGTGGCGGTATGACCGAAAGCTGCGCCATTTGGGCATGCTCTTCGGGCGCAGCGGGTTGTATTCCCGGCCATTGTGTACAATCCGGAATCGCGGTGACGCTGGTAAAAAGTCGAGCGGGGCCGAATCGGCTTGACGATCATCGTAATTTATGTTGCGATGCAATAAATCAATAACTGGGTGGGGCTTGTGATGGCAAATGTATACAGGATGATCGAGCGCAATCAGGCGGCCCATTGGCTGGCCATGCAAGGCGTGTTGCGGATCGGCGGATTGATGGGCATCGGGATGCTCGGCGTAGTCCGCAAATCGCTGGATACTTATCTGGTGTGCTTGCAGCACGGGGCGGAGTACGCGCGGCAGTCCAGGATCACCGATTCGCCGGAGAAGTTCGTGGCGGGCTATGCGGACGCCATGACCGAATGCGTCGAGAAGTCCTGGCAGGATTTCCGTAACAATCTCCAGATTT
This sequence comes from Pseudomonadota bacterium, assembly GCA_018262135.1. Classification (GTDB taxonomy): domain Bacteria; phylum Pseudomonadota; class Gammaproteobacteria; order Competibacterales; family Competibacteraceae; genus Contendibacter. The sequence goes on from JAGTSD010000097.1 coordinate 5,017, forward strand.
GGTTGCTGACCCAGGACGAGGCGCTGATCTGGATCGCCCGGATCGATAAGGCGTTGTTGGCTGTGGATTGATTCATGCGGGTTCATGGTCATGACCGACTTGAAGCGCGACTCCCCAGATCCGCCGGCCAGGAAACCCAGTCTGTTCGAGATTTTGAACCGACCCATTCACTTGCCGTTTGGTCGCAATCGCGCGCCCGAACCGGCTGCCGAATCTACCGGACCCGCTGAACCCAAACCCAAACGCTTCGTCCGCTTGCGCGACCGGTTGCGGCGTACCCGCCAGAATCTGGTCAGCGGATTGTCCAGCCTCTTTGCCGGCAAAAAGCTGGACGATGAGGCGCTGGAGGAACTGGAAAGCCGCCTGCTGCTGGCCGATGTCGGCGTGGAACTGACGCAGCACTTGATGAAACGACTGGCCGAGCGGATGTCCCGCCAGCAGTTGAACGATGTACCGGCGCTGCTCCAGGCGCTGAGCGATGAATTGCTCGCCATCCTCTCACCCTGCCAGCAGCCATGGCAACCCAGCGAATCCCGGCCCTACGTGATCCTGATGGTCGGGGTCAACGGTGTCGGCAAGACCACCACCATCGGCAAGCTGGCGCAGTGGCTGCAAGGCGCGGGGCATTCGGTGTTGCTGGCCGCTGGCGATACCTTCCGCGCCGCCGCCGTCGAACAGTTGCAGGTCTGGGGCGAGCGCAACCAGGTTCCCGTGATCGCTCAGCGCAGCGGGGCCGACGCCGCCTCGGTGATCTACGACGCGATTCAGGCCGCCCAGGCCCGGCGGGTGGACGTGGTGATCGCTGATACCGCCGGCCGACTGCACACCCAGTCGAATCTGATGGAGGAACTCCGGAAGATCAAGCGGGTCATGGGCAAGGTAGACCCCACAGCCCCGCATGAGGTGTTGCTGGTGGTGGACGCCAGCACCGGCCAGAACGCCCTGAACCAGGCCGTGCAATTCCACGAGGCGGTCGGCGTGACCGGCCTGATTCTGACCAAGCTCGATGGTACGGCCAAGGGTGGCATCGTGTTCGCCATCGCCCGCCGGCTCGGGTTGCCGATCCGCTTCATCGGCGTCGGCGAAGACATCGAGGATCTGCGGATGTTCGACGCCGCCGAGTTCGTCGCCGCCCTGTTGGACGAAGAAGCGGCTGACTGAGGGAATGCAAGCGTTAGCTCTGGAACTCCCGGCCAGATTTGGCACTCTAACCGCGCGAGTGCTAAAATAGGTTATATCAATTTGAGGGGGGAATGAATGACGATGACGACGACTGCGCTGGTTCCCCGAATGCCGAGCTTGCCGGTCCCGGCTGACAGTCTGGAGGGCTATCTCCAGGCGATCAACCAGGCGCCGATGCTGAGCGCCGAGGAAGAGCAGGAACTGGCCCAGCGGTTGCGGCTGCGCAACGATCTGGAAGCAGCCCAACGGCTGATCGTGGCGCACCTGCGCTTCGTGGCGCATATCGCCCGTGGTTACGTCGGCTACGGCTTGCCGCTGGCCGATCTGATTCAGGAAGGCAACGTCGGCCTGATGAAGGCGGTCAAGCGCTTCGACCCGGCCCACGGCGTGCGACTGGTGTCGTTCGCGGTCCACTGGATTCGCGCCGAGATTCACGAATTCATTCTG
>JAGTSD010000098.1 GCA_018262135.1 Pseudomonadota bacterium
GCCTGTCACTCGTGGAAATAACTTCCAGGCGACAGTTTCAGCCGACATTCCGCACATCAACGCAACCGACTGAATAATCTATGTTAATTTTCATGCCAATACAGAATGAAATTCAACTGGTTACATGATCGATGTGCGGAATGTCGGTTCAGTATAGCCAGATTTCGCTGGTGTCAACACCGCGAACGCATGATGAACGATTACCTAAATCTTTCACAAACTCAGGCGGTTTTTCCTGATTGCAGAAATACCCCGCCCCTCCTCAAAGCGTGATGACTTTATCGGCCTTGAGTTGGGCTTCGAGGATATCCGCCATGCTCCCGATGGCACCAACCCGCACCTCGCCCAGCAACCCGTGGTAGTTGAGGCAGGTGGCGCAGACGATCAGACGAACCCCCTGCTCCTGGATTTGCGCCAGCCGTTCCAGGAACGGCGACCCCTCGACCACCAGCCTGACCCCATCGGTGTAGAAACACATCGCGGCCGGCAGCGATCCGCTTTCGATCAGCAGCCGGAGATATTTTGCGAACAGATCGTGCTGGAGTTCCGTTTCGCCGGAGCCCATCCCGTTGCGGGTCAGCAGGATGACGGTATTTGAAAAGGCAGCATCGCTAGACATTTACAGGCCACTCTTCAAACTGGCTTCGATGAATTCATCCAGATCGCCGTCCAGCACCGGCTGCGTGTTGCTGGTCTCGACGCCGGTGCGCAAGTCCTTGATACGCGACTGATCCAGCACGTAGGAGCGAATCTGGCTACCCCAGCCGATGTCGGCCTTGGTATCTTCCAGCGCCTGGGCCTGGGCATTGCGCTTCTGCAACTCCAGTTCGTAGAGCTTGGACTTGAGCTGCTTCATAGCCGTCGAGCGGTTCTTGTGCTGGGAACGGTCGTTCTGGCACTGCACCACGATGCCGGTCGGCAGGTGTGTGATCCGAATCGCCGATTCGGTGCGGTTGACGTGCTGGCCGCCCGCCCCGGAAGCGCGGTACACATCCACCCGCAAATCCGCCGGGTTGATGTCCACCTCGATGCTGTCATCCACTTCCGGCGCCACGAACACCGCTGCGAACGAGGTATGCCGGCGGTTACCAGAATCGAACGGCGACTTGCGCACCAGGCGATGCACGCCGGTTTCGGTCCGCAGCCAGCCAAATGCATAGTCGCCCTCGAAGCGGACGCTAGCGCTCTTGATGCCGGCCACTTCGCCTGGCGAGACTTCCAGCAGTTCGGTCTTGAACCCGCGCCGCTCGCCCCAGCGCAGGTACATCCGCAGCAGCATTTCCGCCCAGTCCTGGGCCTCGGTGCCGCCGGAACCCGACTGAATGTCGAGAAAGGCGTTGCCGGCATCCAGTTCGCCCGAGAACATCCGCTGGAATTCGAGATCGGCCACCACGCGGGCGTAGCCCTCCAAATCTCGCACCACTTCAATGACCGCCGCCTCGTCACCCTCCTCGCCGGCCAGGATCAGTAGTTCGGCGACCTCGTTCAGGCCCCGGTCGAGACTTTGCAGCCGGTTGACCACCGCCTCCAACTGAGCACGTTCCTTGCCCAGCGCCTGCGCCCGTTCTGGGTTGTTCCAGATATCCGGCTCCTGCAATTCGCGGATGACTTCGTCCAGCCGCTCGCGCCGGACATCGAAGTCAAAGATACCCCCTCAGGGACGCGCAGCGCCCCCGCAAGTCGCTAATCTGGTTGAAATAGGGATTGAGTTCCTGCATGGCGTGACTCCAAACCAAATCAAAGGGGCTGAATTGTAAAGACGGCGACCGTTCAAGTCACCCGGACTTTGACTATGCTTGTCATGAGAGAGTGCAGCCCACTCGCAGGAATTTTTTGCCAACCCCAGGAGCGTTCGTTATGCCCATTGCTGAAAAACTCAAGACCTTTCTTGACTTGCGGAATATAGACCACGAGGTTCTGGTTCATCCTCTCACCCATTCCAGCATGGAAACCGCTCAGGCCGCTCACATCAAGGGCCGGAAACTCGCCAAGGGCGTGGTCGTCAAGGACGAACGTGGTTATGTGCTAGTGGCGCTGCCCGCCGCAAAGCATCTCAATCTGGACACGCTCAACGCCCAACTGGATCGTCGCCTGCAACTGGTGCCCGAGGCAGAACTCAATGCTCTGTTCCCGGACTGCCGGCCCGGCGCCATCCCGGCTCTGGGTGAACCTTACGGGCTGGATACGGTGTGGGATAGCGCCCTGGCCGCAGAAGACGAAATCTACTTCGAGGCGGGCGACCATGGAATCGCGGTGCGGGTCAGCGGCGAACAGTTCCGGCAAGCGCTTGCCAACGCCCGTCAGATTCACTGCAACTGAAATCACGAAGCGCCACCAAAGCCGGCTTGCAGGCCGAGAGCTGGCACCCAGCAAATCGAACACGGCATTGTCGAGCGCCTCATCGCGGTGATTTTTTGCGCCGCGCTGGCGCTGGTCATTACTGAATACCGGCGCTCGCTAAACTCTTTCGCATGGCGGGTGGACCAGCAATGAACCGCCCGCCGCTACACCGGCTTACTGCCGTTGCTGGACTTCCCTGGTAATTTCCCGTTGCACCAGGCGGGACACGTCCGACAAGCCCACCGCCAGCGCTGTCAATACGTCGTCAATGGTCAGGATACCCAGCAGCGCGCCCTTCTCGTCCACCACCGGCAACCGCCGCACGCCCTTGGCGCTCATCCGGTCCAGGGTACGCCAGAAATTGTCTTCTTCCCGCGCTGTCAACAGCTTGCTGCTCATGACATCGCCGACGGTCAGAGCTTCGGGGGAAAGATTCTGCGCCAATACCTCGACCACCAGGTCGCGGTCGGTGACGATTCCGACCGGATATTCCGCGCCATCACGACGTTCCACCACCACGATGGTGCCGACGTGATGGTGGCGCATCAGCCGCGCGATCTCGCGGATTTCGGTGGTTCGCTCGGTCGTGACGACCTGACGGTTGCAGTATTGGCCCACAGACATGTCTGGTTCTCCTTATGCGCAAAAGCGGGAAATAATCGTTATTAGTACATGGATTGTTCGTCATTCCGGCCACGCCTGCAAGAGGCGTTTTGGCCACTTTCATACTGCCCGGATGCAGGTCTGCCGGCATCGGCAGGTCATGCCCGCGCCGCGCCCGGGGCCGGTTCACAGCGCGAACGCAGCTTCGATAGTCGTCAGGTCACGAGACACTGGTCGCGTTGTCGCCGCATGAGGCGCCGGGCGGCCACGATAGAAAATCCCGGTACTCAGGCCATCGTCGGCGAACAGGCGGCGGGCAGCCTCGGCAGGATCGGCGGTCGGTTCCGGCCCGGCAGCATGGACTTCCTGCTTCCACGCCTTCTCCTCCGGCCGGTAGGTCACGCAGGGACTAAGCACCTGCACCAGCGCAAAGCCGGGATGGCGAATGGCCTCGACCAGCAGATGAGCGATGCCGTTGGGATCGCCGGAAAAACCACGGGCGATGAAGCTCGCTCCGGCGGCCAACGCCACGGCCAGCGGTTGCAAGGGGTTGAAACCGGCGCCGCCCGGCGCGATCTTGCTGTTCCAGTCCGGCGCGGTGGTCGGCGACGGCTGGCCCTTGGTCATGCCGTACACGGCGTTGTCCATCACGATGCAGGTCAGGTCCACGTCGCGCCGGCAGGCATGCAAAAAGTGATTGCCGCCGATGGACAAGGCGTCGCCGTCGCCGCTGGCCACGATCACCGTCAGTTCGGGCCGGGCCAGCTTCAAGCCGGTCGCCAGCGGCAGCGCTCGGCCGTGGATGCCATGAAAACCGTAACACTCGGTATAGGCCGGCAGCCGCGAGGAACAACCGATGCCTGAGATGACCGCCACCTGTTCCGGCGGCAAGTCCAGTTGCGCCAGGGCGCGGAACAGCGCCGCCTGGACCCCGAAATGGCCACAGCCAGGACACCAGATCGGCTTCACGTCGGATTTGTAGTCCTTGGCCGCGTGACTGAAATGCAGAATTTCGGGTTTGCTCATACGTTTCATTTCCACTGCGATAATTGCGCGAGTACCCCCGCCGGACGGATCGGCAGGGGACCAGGCTGGTTGAGAATGAGAATATCCGCCGGCAGCGCATAGTGCGCCCGCAAATAACCCAGGAACTGCTGGGAATGACTCTGCTCGACCACCAACACCCGCCGGACTCCTGACAACAGGGTCGCCAGTCGCGCCGGCTGGGCCGGCGCCAGCAACCGCAGGGCGATCGCCTTGACCGCCAGACCTTGCGCCCGCGCCCGCGCCGCCGCCTCGCGCACCGGGCCAGCGGCTGAACCCCAGGTCAGCACCGCGATCTCGCCCTCGCCTTCGACCTCGGCCCAAGCGGCCCCGTAGTCGTAGCGCAGCAGCTTGTCGCGGCGCTTGTCCAGTTGGGCCTGATGGTCGGCAGCGCGGCTGGAGGGCGTGCCATGAGGGTTATGTTCCAGACCGTCGGCGGTATATTGCCGACCCGGCACGCCGGGAATCGCCATCGGCGACACACCACTCGGGGTCAAGGCATAACGGTGGTAGCGTTCGCCACCGACCGATGCGATTACCCGCGTCGACGCGGTCGGTTTCGCGGCAGGCGGAGGTTCGCAGGCCACCTGGGTTTGCCCCAGGAACTGATCGGACAGCACGATGGCCGGACATTGCAGGGTCTCGGCCAGTTGCACCGCCCATTGGGTAGTGAACAGGCAGTCGCTGACCGAAGTCGGCGCCAGCACCAGGTGCGGCGCATCGCCATGCAGACCATACAAGGCGATATTTAAGTCGGACTGTTCCGACTTGGTGGGAATCCCGGTGGAGGGTCCACCGCGCATGACGTTGACCACCACCACGGGGATTTCCGCCGCGACCGCCAGCCCCAGCGTCTCGGTCATCAGGGCCAGCCCGGGGCCGGAGGTTGAGGTCAGCGCCGGCACGCCACCGTAAGACGCGCCCAACGCCATGTTCAGCGCGGCGATTTCATCCTCGGCCTGAATCAGATGGCCGCCCACCTGCTCCAAGCGGGGCGCCAGCCATTCGGCAAGATCGGTGGCGGGGGTAATCGGATAGACCGCCGCGAACCGCACTCCGCCGCGCAGCGCGCCGAGCGCGGCCGCTTCGTTGCCAGTCAGCAGCCAGCGCCCGCTGTCACCTGAAACCGGCGGCAGCGGACGCTGAAACCCGTTGCAGCCAGCGGCAGCGTCATGACCGACGGCCAGCGTTTGGCGCAGGTATGCCGCATTGACACCCTTGCGGGCCAGCGCGCGGACGACGACGGTCTCCAGCGATTCCAGCGGCAGGGCCAGCAATCGCGCCAGTACCCCCAGGGCAACGATATTGGCGCGGCCTTCGGGCACGCTCTCCGCCAACCGATCCAGCGGCAACGGCAGCAACCGCGCGCCGCTGGCTCGCAGGGTGGCGGGCGGATCTCCGGCAGCGGGGTCGGAGATGATGAGGCTGTCGGCGTCCAGCGGAACCTCGTCCACGAAGCGCTCGGCGTTCTCCCAGTCCAGCGCCAGCAGGATGTGGAAGCGGTCGCCGTGCGCCGATACCGGCGAAGTCGCCAGCCGCACCATCGCCAGCGCCTCGCCGCCGCGAATTTGTGGCCCGACCGAGCGGGTCATCAAACCCTGCCAGCCCACCCGGCCAGCGGCTTCCAGTAACAGGCCGCCAGCGGTGATCGCGCCGGCGCCGCCGCTACCCATGATGGCGATAGCGATGGCATCCGTGGATGAAAAAGGGGCACTCATCAACCAACTCCTGGTTAAAACGCACTTTTTTAGTGCAAGATCAAGATTTTTTAGCTATTTAACCAAAATTATCAAATTCCGCGCCAAATCGGCGGCGAGGGTCTGCATAAAGCTGCTTCCCAAAAAAAGCCCCGCCAAGGCGGGGCTTCGGAACATCAATGGCAAATCATGCTCAGGCGACGGTCACGCTGGTGTCGAGATACACATCCTGAATGGCGTTGAGGATGGCGACGCCGTCCTTCATCGGCCGCTGGAACGCCTTGCGCCCGGAAATCAGGCCCATGCCGCCGGCACGCTTGTTGACCACCGCCGTCATGACCGCCGCTTCGAGGTCGCCCGCGCCCTTGGACTCGCCGCCTGAGTTGATCAGGCCAGCGCGACCCATGTAGCAGTTGGCAACCTGATAGCGGGTCAGGTCGATCGGGTGATCGCTGGCGAGGTCGGTATAAATGCGCTTGTCAAACTTGCCGTAGCTGGAGCCGCCCATGTTCAGGGCCTGGTAGCCGCCATTGGTCTCCGGGAGCTTCTGCTTGATGATGTCGGCCTGGATGGTCACGCCCAGGTGGTTGGCCTGGCCGGTCAGGTCGGCGGCGACGTGATAGTCCTGCTCCTTCTTGAAGGCGCTGTTGCGCAGATAGCACCACAACACGGTGGCCATGCCGAACTCGTGCGCCATGGCAAAGGCCTTGCTGACTTCGATGATCTGGCGGCCGCTCTCCGCCGAACCGAAGTAGATGGTAGCGCCCACCGAGGCGCAGCCCATGTCGGCGCACTGCTTGATCGTGCCGTACATGATCTGGTCACCCTTGTTCGGGAAAGTCAGCAGCTCGCTGTGGTTGATCTTGACCATGAACGGAATCTTGTGGGCGTACTTGCGGGACATCATGCCCAGCACGCCGTAGGTCGAGGCCACCGCGTTGCAGCCGCCTT
>JAGTSD010000099.1 GCA_018262135.1 Pseudomonadota bacterium
CGCGACCGGCGGACCCGGGCCGGCATCGTCGAGGGCTGGCACGCCGTGCCGGTCAGCGGGGTCGAAAACGCCGCCTACTACTATTCCAGCTACAACGCTCCGGACACGGTGAAGGTCTCCGCCAATCCCAACAAGGTGATGATTCTCGGCGGCGGCCCCAACCGGATCGGGCAGGGGATCGAGTTCGACTACTGCTGCGTCCACGCCGCCTTCGCCCTGCGCGACATGCACTATGAAACCGTGATGGTCAACTGCAATCCCGAAACGGTTTCCACCGATTACGATACCTCGGACAAGCTCTACTTCGAGCCGCTAACGGTCGAGGACGTGCTGCAAATCTATCAGAAGGAACAGCCCAAGGGCGTGATCTGCCAGTTCGGCGGCCAGACCCCGCTCAACATCGCCCGCCAGCTCGAGGAGGCCGGCGTCAATATCCTCGGCACGCCGCCAGCGGTGATTGACCTGGCGGAAGACCGCGAGCAGTTCAATGAGGTCATGCGGAAACTGGGCATTCCGATGGCGGCGGGCGGCATGGCGGCCAACGAAGCCGAAGCGATTGAAATCGCCGCCCGCGTCGGCTATCCGCTGATGGTGCGGCCTTCCTACGTGCTCGGCGGGCGGGGCATGGAAATCGTCTACGACGAACCGATGCTGTGCGATTACATGGCGGCGGCGGTGGACGTGACGCCGGACCGGCCGATTCTGATCGACCGCTATCTGGAAAACGCCATTGAGGCCGAGGCCGACGCCATCGCTGACGGCGAGGATGCGTTCGTGCCCGCCGTGATGGAGCACATCGAACAGGCGGGCATCCATTCGGGCGATTCGGCCTGCGTCATCCCGCCGGTCGGGATTCCGGAAAAACACCTCGCCACGATCCGCGAGTACACCCGCACCATCGCCCGCGAGATGGGCGTAATCGGCCTGATGAACATTCAGTACGCGATCTGTAACGACACGGTGTACGTGCTGGAAGCCAATCCGCGCGCCTCGCGCACGGTGCCGCTGGTCTCCAAGGTCTGCGGCATCCCGATGGCCCGCATCGCCACCGAAATCCTGCTCGGCAAAACCCTGCGCGATTTCAATTTCACCCAGCGCGACATCCCGCATATCGGCGTCAAGGAAGCGGTGTTCCCCTTCAACATGTTCCCCGAAGTGGATCCGGTGCTGGGTCCGGAAATGCGTTCCACCGGCGAGGTGCTGGGCCTGGATGCCTCGTTCGGCATGGCCTTTTTCAAGGCGGAGGACGGGGCCGGCGGCACGCTGCCGCTTTCCGGCACGGTGCTGATGACCGTGGCGGAGCGCGACCGGTCCGAGAAGCTGGTTTTGGCCGCCCGGCGCTTGCAGGCGGAGGGGTTCAAACTGCTGGCCACGACCGGCACCGCCGCCTTCCTGCAGGAGCACGGGATTGAGGCCCAGCCGGTGTTGAAGGTGCATGAAGGGCGTCCGAACATCGTGGACGCGGTCAAAAATGGTGAAATTCAGCTCATCGTCAACACCCCGTCCGGCAAGATCAGCGCGCACGATGATTCGGACATCCGCAAGTCCGCGATCAGGCACAAGGTGCCCTACATCACCACCATCGCGGCGGCGGCGGCGGCGGCGGAAGGCATCGCCGCCCGCCAGGCGGGAGAAACCTCGGTGCGCTCCCTCCAGGAATGGCTGGCCGGAATAGGGTGACCGTTGGCCGGGTGCGCTAAAATGAAATAAAAGCCATCAGGCGTTCCAGTGCTGGCAGAGGAGTAATGCTTGTTATGGGCAAAAATGAGCTGCTGCGGCGGATTACCGTCAATCCGGATATCTTTGGCGGCAAACCGATTATTCGCGGACGGCGGCTAGCCGTCGAACACGTGCTCGGGATGCTTGCGGCGGGCGATACCCCGGAAACCATCCGGTCCGGTTATCCCTGGCTGGAAATGGAGGATATCCAGGCTTGCCTGGTTTATGCTTGTTGCCTGGTACAACATGAACGAGTCGAACCATTTATTCTCGATCAGGCAGCATGAAGCTGTTACTCGACTCCTGCGTCTGGGGCGGTGTCCTTCAATCCTTGCGTGAAGCAGGTCATAACGTCGTCTGGTGTGGGGAGTGGGACCGTGATCCCGGCGATGCTGAGATTCTTGCCCATGCGTACCGCGAGGAACGTATCCTGGTTACCCTCGACAAGGATTTTGGCGAGCTTGCCCTGGCGCGGGGAATGCCCCATACCGGAATTATTCGCTTGGTCGGATTTCCCGCTAGACAGCAAGCAATAGCCTGCATTCGGGTGCTGGCCTTGCATGGTCTGGAATTGCAGCAAGGGGCAATCGTGACGGCCGAACCGGGCCGGCTGCGGATTCGTACTCCCGATCAGTGAAACTCTGGTGGAAGTCACGGCGGTCCCACGCCGTGACTCCCGAAACGGCTGACTAGACCTTTGCACTCCATCATGACCGCCACCGACGTCACCCTTAGCAACACCTGCCGCACCCTGGAACAGGTCGGCGCCGAATTCCTGACCTGGCTGGACGACAACGCCGAGCGGGTCCGCCAGGAAAAGGCCGGCCTGACCAAGGAATTCCGCCGTCTCACCGCCCAGGCCCGCCGGCTGGATCAGGCGGCGCAACGGCCGATGTGCGTCGGCGTGTTCGGCCCCAGCCAGTCCGGCAAGTCCTATCTGATCTCGGCCCTGGCCCGCAAGGGCAATGCGCCGCTGCTGGCCGATTTCGCTGGGCAGGACATTGATTTCATCCGCGACATCAACCCGGAAGGCGGGCGCGAATCCACCGGCCTGGTGACCCGTTTCACTCTGCAACCGGCCGCCGGAGCGACGCCCGCTGCCCCGGTGCAAATGCGGCTGCTGACCCAGACCGATCTGGTCAAGATCCTCGGCAATACCTATTACGCCGACTGCGACCATAGCGACGACGAATTGCTGACCCAAGCGCAGTTGATTGAACTGCTGACCGGGCTGGTCCCGGCGGCGCAGCCACAGCCGGTGGACCCGCTGACGGCTGAGGACGTGTACGACCTGCAAGCGTATTTCGAGCGCTACTTCAAGGGCCAGGAGCGGGTGCGCCTGCTGCGGCACGGCTACTGGGAACAGGCGGCGCAACTGGCCCCCCGGCTGCGGATTCAGGACCGCGCCAAGCTGTTTGGCGTGATCTGGGGCGGGGTGGAGGCGTTCGGCCAGCTCTATATCCGGCTGTATGCCGGCTTGCAGGGCCTCAACTTCGCCGCCGACGCCGGCGCCGGGCTGGAGGCGCTGCTCCCCCGCGAGCAGAGCATCATTGACGTGCAGACCCTCAAGGGACTGGGGACCGGCAGCGGCGGGATGCTGGCGCTGACCGGGAGCAACGGCGCGCGAGTGACCCTGCCGCGCAGCGAGGTCACGGCGTTGATCGCCGAACTGCGCATCGTCATCAACGAACAACCCTGGGACTTTTTCCAGCATACCGACCTGCTGGACTTCCCCGGCGCGCGCTCCCGCGAGCAGATCAAGGACCTGCCGACCTTCCTGCAAGGCGCCGACGCCCTGTGGAACCTGTTCCTGCGCGGCAAGGTGGCCTATCTGTTCGAGCGCTACTGCGCCGAGCAGGAATTGACCAGCATGTTGCTGTGCATCGGCCCCAGCAACCAGGAGGTCAAGACCCTGCCGGAGATGGTGTTCGACTGGATCGCATCCACCCACGGCGCGACCCCGGAACAGCGCTCGCAACAGCCGACCGCGCTGTTTCTGGTGTTGACCAAGTTCGACATGGAGTTCGAGGAGAAGGCCGGCGAACGCTCGGCGGAAAGCCGCTGGATCACCCGCCTGGAAAGTTCGCTGCTCAACTTCTTCGGCAAGCAGCACGACTGGCCGCGCCAGTGGGACAACCAGGGCGTGTTTCGCAACAGCTTTTGGCTGCGCAATCCCCACTTCAAGGCCAAGAACATCTTCGACTACGACGAGAACGGCCAGGAATTGAACGTCCGGCCCGGCGAGCGCAAGCGGATTGAGCTGTTCAAGCAGGCATTCCTGAAGGATACCGCCGCCAGCGCCCATTTCGAGAACCCCGAACGGGCCTGGGAAGCGGGTTTCACCCTCAACGACGGCGGCATCAGCTATCTGGCCGAGAGCCTGCGGCCGCTGTGCAATCCCGAGCTCAAGCGCCAGCAACTGGATGGGCAGGCGACGCGGCTGCGCGAGCAGATGGTCGAGCGCATGGCCCATTACTACGTCAGCGACAACCCGGAACAGGAGCTGGAAAAGCGCCGGACGGCGGCGCGGCAGGTCGCTGGCTGCCTGATTGACTGCGCCGGCGAACAGCGTTTCGGCGAGTTGTTGCGCGCTCTGCAATCGGACAGCGACGAACTGGAAGGCATCTATTACCGGATCGAAACCCGGCTGCCGGATGAGAAGCAGGCCATCGGCGCCCCCACCATCGGCGCGGTGGTGGACACCGGCAAAATGAAGGCATTGCTGGGCCTGGGTACGCCGACGGCGGGCGCAGCGCCCGAAGCGCCCCGCAAGGACGACGCCGCGTTGTTCGCCCGCGAGGCGGTGGCGGAATGGATGCGGGATTTGCAGGACCTGAGCGGCAACAAGTCGCTGTGCGACTACTACCGGGTGCCGGAAGCGAACATGGCCGAGTTCGTCAAGGAACTGATCAACGGCGCGCAGCGGCTGAAACTGGAGGAGCGGATCGAGGCGCTGGTGCGCAAGGTGACCGGCTTCCGCATGAAGTTCGAGCAGATCGTGGCGCTGCCGGCCCGGCTGACCGCCAACCTGCTCAACGGCTACGTGGATTATCTGGGCTACGACGCCCTGGCGCTGGAACAACGGCCGATGCTGGCGCTGGAAACCGGTCCCCGGCCGGTGTTTCCACCCCGGGCGGTGCCGCGCGGCGGCCCGCAACTGGGCGAACAACCGTCCAGCTACGATCAGGATTACTACACCGACTGGATTCGCGGCTTCCTGGACCTGGTCGAGCGCAACGCCCGAACCCGCGACGGTGCGGAGGTGGACCTGGCCGCCAACCGCCGACTGGGCGAGTTGCTGACGCGCTTGCGGCCAGCCGCCTGAGCAGGATTTTAAGCCAAGTGTCCCGCGCTTGGCTTACAATCTGAGCCACAAAAAATCCTGGAGAATGTTGGATGGCCGCTCTATCGGTTCGCGTTTCGGAAGATCCCGCTCGTCCGCTGGGACACGCCATCGTCACCCTGAACGGGCTGCCGCGCGGTCTGGAAACCTTCGAATTCGCGCTGAGCCGTCATGGATTCGCCGCCAGCCATCTTACTTTGGACGGCTGGCAGGGCGCGGAATGCTGGTTGCAGCCGGAGGAGGTCTGGTACAGCGGCGACGCGCTGAAGTTTGTGGTCAATCCCGATCTGGCGTTCCAACTGGAAAATATGCCGTACACCCTGGCGGTGCGCGGCCATGGACTGGCGGACCCGGTCGCCGTCACCTTTGTCTGGCCGCTGGAACTGGAATTGGAGGAGGGTAGCGCCAGCGGCGAGCGGCGGGTGATCGGCGGCACGCGGGTGGACGCGGCGCCGAAACCCCGCCCGGAACCGGCGGCAAGCGTCATACCCGCGGTCGAACCGCCGCCGTTGCCGGAAGTGGGCAAGGCGGATTTAACTATTCCGGACGTGGCCATTCCCGAAATCGCCACCGCAGAAGCGGCGGCTGAGGATAACGCGCCAACCCAGGTAGCGGGCCGTCGAGTGCAGGGACCACCGCCGCAAGCCGAGGAACCGACGCGCCAGGTATCGGGAAGGTTGGTTCCGCCCGCCGGTGATGGCCAGCAATCGCCCGCGTCGCCCGCGCCGGCTCCAGCCGGGGAACCGTCAACCCTTGGGGTGCCATCCCCTCGGCGGGCGCCAGTTGCCGAACCGTCGCCGGTTTCCCCCGAGTCGGCTGGCGCTGCGCGGAGCGGAGGAACCCTTGGCTTGCTGATCGGATTGGTCGTGTTGGCAGCGCTGGCGGCTTTCGGTGGATGGTGGTGGTTTAGCCAGCGCGCCGCCAGTCCTCCTGTCGAATCTACAGCCGCGCCGACGCAGGTCGCTCCGGCCAGCATTCCCCGTGCCCCCGAACCGATCCCGGCCCCGGAACCGAAACCCGCGCCGGAACCCGTTCCGGCGCCACCCCCCGTACCCGCGCCGGAACCGAAACCCGCGCCGGAACCCGTTCCGGCGCCAGAACCCGCCGCACCCACACGGACCACCGTGCCGCCAGCCGTTCCGCCGCCGATGCCGGCCGCGCCGGCGCAACGGCCCGCGCCGCCGACTGTCGAGCCAATTCCCAAGGTTCCACCGAAACAGCCGCCGTCGGTTTCACCCGGTCGGGCAACTTCCGGACGCAGCCTGGAGGACGAGTTGAAATCGGAATTTGACCCCACACTGCAGGAATTGGAAAAAGGATTGCGCCGACCGAAGTCGTCGCCTTGAACGCTGTAGCCATCGGACGCCAACCCGTTCAGCTTTATCGAGATTTTTTGCGAGGAGAATCGTCATGCACCGTTTGCTAATGACCGGCCTGCTGCTGTTAATGTGCTGCGGGTTGACGCCGGCGCGCGCCGACGATACCAGCGCTAAACAGATTGGCATGGTCACCGGTTCCAAGCCTGGCACCTACATTCAGTTCGGCAAC